>NZ_JBHTMP010000017.1:0-124423 GCF_042679305.1 Micromonospora sonneratiae
GTACGCCGCCTCGGTGGCCCCGACGACCGCCGGTACGACCGCCGCCTCGGCCAGCGCCTCGGTGAGCTGCCGGACGGCCACCGGATCCAGGTCGTCCCCCACGGCCGGCCCCATCAACCCGGCCAGCCGTTCGGCGACCGCGTCGACGTCGCCGGAGAGCCGGCGCAGTGCCGCCTGCCGCTGCGCGACCGCGTGCTCCAGGGTCGAGCGCAGTCCCGCCATGGCCGTCGGGTCGAGCGCCGAGGTGGCCAGTACGGGCACCCCGGTCAACTGGTCGGCGTCCAGCAGCCGGCGTAGGTCGCCCAGTACGGTCGGCACCTCGGCGGGGGGCAGCCGGTCCGCCTGGTTGAGTACGACGACGGTGACGTCCCGGTGGCGGTGGAACTCGCGCAGGTAGCTGTGATGCACCACCCGGTCGGCGTACTTCTGCGGGTCGACCACCCAGATCACCAGGTCGACGAGGCCGAGCAGCCGGTCGACCTCCAGCCGGTGCGTCTCCTGGACCGAATCGAAGTCGGGCAGGTCGAGCAGGACGAGCCCGTGCAGACCCACCTCGTCGTTGCCGTCCAGTGCGCTCTCCCGGACGAACCGGTGCCGGGGCAGCACACCCACCCAGTCGAGCAGTTTCGTCGCGCCGGCCAGCGGCCCCCAGACACAGGCGTGTGCGGCACCCGTCGTCGGCCGGCGTACCCCGGTCGGCGACAGCGCGAATCCGGCCAGCGCGTTGAACAGGCTGGACTTGCCACTGCCGGTCGCGCCGGCCAGGGCGACCACGGTGTGGTCGCGGGACAGGGCGAGCCGGTCGCTGGCCCGTTCGACCACGGTGTGTGCGGCGGAGAGCGGTTCGTCGGGCAGGTGACCGTCGACGGCCCGTAGGAACCGGCTGACCGCGTCCACCCGGCGCAGCAGGCTGTCGGCGTCCAGTCGTTGCTGGCCCCGGAACGCGTCGCGTACCTTGCCCGCGATGCCGGCCAACGATCCGCCGCTCTCCGTCCGGCCGGTCACGGGCGCGTCCCCTCCGGTCGCGCACGGTCGACCGTCAGGCCGGCGCGTTCGGCCGTCCGGGCGCGTTCGACGGTCCGGGCGCGTTCGACGGTCCGGGCGGCCAGCCGTAGCCGGGTGGCCGGGCCGGTGCCGACCCCGACCGCCTCGATCCGGGCCCGGTAGCGATGGGCCTCCTCGGCCAGCAGTGCCTCGACCCGGGTGAGCAGATCCTGTCGGGACCGGTTGGCCAGGCTGCGGATCGCCTGGTCACCGAAGATCGCCTGGAGTACGGCCTGTGCGGCGACGGCCGTACCGGCACCGGTGGCCACCTCCAGTCCGGTCGGGATGAACGCGGTCGAGGCGAACACCGCGATGGTGACCGCGAGACCGACGGCGTTGACCGCGTACGCCGCGCCCCGGGCGGCGAACCGCTTGCCGGCCCCTTCCCGGCGAACCAGTTCCAGCACGCCACGCTGCCATTCGCGGACCAGCCGCTCGGCGCGTTCGGGCAGGTCGTCGGCGGGACGGCCGAGGGCCGGCTCCAACAGGGCCGCCCCGGCCGGGTGCACCTGCCAACCGTTGTACGTCGTTTCGGCGGCTCCGGCGGCGACGTCGCGCAGCAGGGTGACGAGCTGGGATTCGATCGCCTGCCGCAGTTGGGTGCCGGGCACCGGTCGGCCGGTCATCCGGGCCCTGAGCCGGTCTCGGAAGTGGCCGATCCGGGCTTCCAGGTTGCGGAACAGCGCCCCGGTGCCGACGAACTCCTGCCACCGGGTGAGCACCTCACCGCGGAGTAGCCGCCCGTCGGCCAGGCCCTGTTCCACCGTACGGCCAGCGGCCTGGTAGGCCGCGTGGACCCGTTCGTCGAGGGCCTCCGCCGCGGTGACCTGCTCGTCGGAGGCGCTGGCCAGCGTCTCGACGGCCGGCTGGAGGGCGGCCAGGGCACCGTCGAGGGTCTGGCGTACGACGGCGGCGCGGGCCTCGCTGTCGGCGGCGAGCTGACTGAACCAGTTGCGCAACTGCGCGGTGGTCACCTCCGGCAGCAGTCCCTGTCCGTCGGTCGTGGTCTCGGGCAGTACGAACAGCGGTGCGCTGGCCAGGTCGTTCGCGGCCAGCATCTCGCTCAGGTGGGTGGACACCTCGCCGACGGCCTCGGGCGGCACCCGGTCGAGGACCAGGGCGATGGCGGTGCCCCGGTGCCGCGCCGTACGCAGCAGTTCCCAGGGCACCGCGTCGGCGTACCGGGCGGCGGTGGTCACGAACAGCCAGAGATCGGCGGCGGCCAGCAGTTGGGTGGCCAGTGCCCGGTTCGCATCGACCACGGAGTCGATGTCCGGGGCGTCGAGGAAGGCCAGGCCGGGCGTGAGGGCGGGAGCGGCGACCAGTTGCAGGGTGCCGGGCTGGTCCCCGGGCGTGTTGGTACGCGTCAACCCGGGCAGCAACTCGCCGTGCCGGAACCAGGGGGTGTCGGCGGGGTTGCATACCAGTACCGGTGACCGGGTGGTGGGCCGGAGCACGCCGGCCGCGCTGACCGGGGCCTGGACCAGGCTGTTGACCAGGGTCGACTTGCCGGCCCCGGTGGAGCCGCCGACGACGACCAGCAGGGGTGCGTCGAGTCGGGTCAGCCGTGGCAGCAGGTAGTCGTCGAGTTGGGCGATGAGCGCGGCGGCGGACTTCCGCGCTTCGTCGGCAGAGGGGAGAACCAGCGGGTACGAGGTCGTGGCGAGGGTGGTCCGCAGATCGACCAGTGCCTGCCGCAGATGTTGCCTGGGGTCCTTGTCGGATTTGTCCGCTGTGTTGGCAGGCCTCCCGGATGTGTTGACCGGCTCGCCATGCATCGTCACGGGTAAAGCCTGCCCGACTCGAGCAACCCCGACAACAAGCACCCCTCCTGCGGTCGTGGGCGTGGCGCGGTGGATCCGGCAAAGTTGCGTCACATCGACTCAACCTCGACTTGACGTCTGGGATGATCGTGGCACTATTGAGTCCGGTCCACTCAAGTTAGCTCCGCGGGTTGCCTGGGGGCAGCGCCCGCCACCTGCTCTACCAAACGAAGCGAGGAAGCGAAGATGGCACGTGCGGTCGGCATCGACCTCGGCACGACGAACTCCTGCGTCAGCGTTCTGGAGGGCGGTGAGCCCACCGTCATCACCAACGCTGAGGGTGCGCGTACGACCCCTTCGATCGTGGCGTTCGCCCGCAACGGTGAGGTGCTCGTCGGTGAGGTCGCCAAGCGCCAGGCGGTGACCAACCCGGACCGGACCATCCGGTCGGTCAAGCGGGAGATGGGCTCCAACTGGTCGGTTGACATCGACGGCAAGAAGTACACCCCGCAGGAGATCTCGGCGCGGACGCTGATGAAGCTGAAGCGCGACGCCGAGGCGTACCTGGGCGAGCGGATCACCGACGCGGTGATCACCGTTCCGGCCTACTTCAACGACTCCCAGCGGCAGGCCACCAAGGAGGCTGGCGAGATCGCCGGCTTCAACGTCCTGCGGATCGTCAACGAGCCGACCGCAGCGGCGCTGGCCTACGGTCTGGACAAGGGCTCCAAGGAGCAGACCGTCCTGGTCTTCGACCTCGGCGGTGGCACCTTCGACGTCTCGCTGCTCGAACTGGCCGAGGGGGTCATCGAGGTCAAGTCGACCAGCGGTGACAACAACCTCGGTGGTGACGACTGGGACGAGCGGATCATCGACCACCTGGTCAAGACCTTCCGTGGCCAGCACGGTGTCGACCTGGCCCAGGACAAGATGGCGATGCAGCGGCTGCGTGAGGCTGCCGAGAAGGCCAAGATCGAGCTGTCCGCGGCGACCACCACCAGCATCAACCTGCCGTACATCACGGCTGGGCCGGCGGCCACCGACGGTGCCCCGTCCGCTCCGCTGCACCTCGACGTGACCCTGACCCGGGCCGAGTTCCAGCGGATGACCCAGGACCTCCTGGACCGCTGCAAGGGCCCGTTCGAGCAGGCCATCAAGGACGCCGGAATCAAGGTCGCCGACGTCGACCACGTCATCCTGGTCGGTGGCTCGACCCGGATGCCGGCCGTGTCCGAGCTGGTCAAGCAGCTCATCGGCCGCGAGCCCAACAAGGGTGTCAACCCGGACGAGGTCGTCGCCGTCGGTGCGGCGCTGCAGGCCGGTGTGCTCAAGGGCGAGGTCAAGGACGTCCTGCTGCTCGACGTGACCCCGCTGAGCCTGGGCATCGAGACCAAGGGCGGCATCTTCACCAAGCTGATCGAGCGCAACACCACCATTCCCACCAAGCGCTCCGAGGTGTTCACCACCGCCGACGACAACCAGCCGTCGGTGCTGATCCAGGTCTTCCAGGGTGAGCGGGACATCGCCGCCTACAACAAGAAGCTGGGCACCTTCGAGCTGACCGGCCTGCCGCCGGCGCCGCGCAGCGTGCCGCAGATCGAGGTCACCTTCGACATCGACGCCAACGGCATCGTGCACGTCAACGCCAAGGACCTCGGCACCGGCAAGGAGCAGTCGATGACGATCACCGGCGGCTCGGCGCTGCCGAAGGACGACATCGAGCGGATGATGCGGGACGCCCAGGACCACGCTGACGACGACAAGCGTCGGCGTGAGGAGGCGGAGACCCGCAACCTGGCCGAGCAGCTCCAGTGGCAGACCGAGAAGTTCCTCGCCGAGAGCGGCGACAAGCTGCCGGGCGAGTCCCGTGACCAGATCAACGAGGCCCTCGGCGAGCTGCGTGGCGCGTTGGCCGGCAGCGACCTGGAGAAGATCAAGGCCGCCCACGAGAAGCTGGCGCAGGTCTCGCAGCAGGCCGGTTCCCAGCTCTACGCCCAGCAGGGCGAGCAGGCCGCTCCGGGTGCGGACGCCGGTGCCTCCGCCGGTGCAGCCGGTGGGCCGGCTGGCGGTCGGGCTGCCGGTGGTCCGGACGACGTGGTGGACGCGGAGATCGTCGACGAGGACGGCAAGAAGTGATCTTCCGCGCCCGTAAAGCCGACACGTTGAACGGATCGAGGTAGCCGCAATGACGGAAAAGCCCCGAGCCGCTGACCCGGTGACCACCGGGTCGGCGTCGGGTGGCTCGACACCAGTCAATCCCGCCGAGGGTGAGGCCGGTCAGCGCATCATCGTCCGCGACCGGCGGAAGATCGACCCGACCGGCGGCAAGGATGCTCCGGCCAGCAGCACCAGCGACCCGGCCGGTGGCAAGAGCGAACCGACCACCAGCGGCAGCGAGCCGGCTGGCGGCGAGGATAAGTCCACGACCCCGGCGGGCGGTGCGGACCGTGCCGCCGCCGAGGCCAAGGGCGAACCCGCAGCTCAGGAGGAGGCGTCGAACACCGCCGAAGCCGCCGAAGCCGCCGAGGACGACGTGGTGGACGTCACCGAGCCGGCCAGAGCGCAGACCGACGAGGACGTCGCCGCGGAGCTTCCGGCCAGCCCCGTCCTCGACGAGTTGGTCGAGGAGGCCGAGGTCGAGGTCGAGGTCGGCGAGGGCAGGGCACGGGTGCCCAAGCTCGACCAGCCCGAGGGTGTCGACGGACCGGTGGTGGACGCGCCGGCCAAGGCGGCCGAGGGACCGGGACCGTTCAGCGCGGAGCTGGAGGCCGTACGGTCCGAACTCGACGAACGGACCCGGGACCTACAGCGGGTGTCGGCGGAGTACGCCAACTACCGCAAGCGGGTCGATCGGGATCGCGGTCTCGTCGCGGAACAGGCCACCGGAACGGTATTGACCGCGCTGCTGCCCGTGCTCGACGATCTGGACCGGGCACGTGAACACGGTGATCTGGTGGGACCGTTCGGCTCGGTGGCCGAGCAGCTCACCGGGGCGTTGACCAAGTTCGGGCTGACCGCGTTCGGGGAGAAGGGCGACCCGTTCGACCCGACCCGGCACGAGGCGGTCGCGCACCTGACCTCGGCCGACGTCACCGAGCCCACGTGCGTCGATGTGATGCGTCGGGGCTACCTGCTCGGTGACCGGCTCCTGCGGGCCGCACTGGTTGCCGTGGCCGATCCTGAATAGGTTCACACTGTCGTGATCGGGGCGACCCGTATGTACCGCTCAGGTGGCATACGGGACGCCCCGATCATGCGACGAGGGAGGGGGTGGACGATCGATGAGTTCCAAGGACTGGCTGGAGAAGGACTTCTACGCCGTACTGGGTGTGGGCAAGTCGGCCTCCTCTGACGAGATCAAGAAGGCGTACCGGAAGCTGGCCCGGGAGTCACACCCGGACCGCAACCCGGGCGACACCCAGGCGGAAGAACGGTTCAAGGCCGCTTCCGAGGCGTACGACGTCCTCTCCGACGAGCGCAAACGCCGAGAGTACGACGAAATGCGGTCGCTCTTCGGCTCCGGCGCGTTCCGGCGTAACGCCCGTGCCGGTGGCCAGCCGGGCGGTTTCCCGTTCGACGTGTCCGACATCTTCGGTGGTGCGGCCGGCCAGCAGGGCGGCCAGGGTGCGCGGTTCGGTGGTGGCGGCGGCTTCTCCGACCTGTTCGGCTCGATCTTCACGGGGGGCGCCGCAGGCGGGGGCGGTCGGTCCCGGGGCCCGTCCCGGGGGCGGGACGTCGAGGCCGAGGTGGTGCTGGACTTCCGGGACGCCGTACACGGGGTGACGCTGCCGTTGACCCTGCGGGCACCGGGGGTCTGCGAAACCTGTCATGGCAACGGCGCGAAGCCGGGTACCCAGCCACGGGCCTGTCCACAGTGCCACGGTGCCGGGGTGGTCACCCGCGACCAGGGGTCGTTCAGCTTCTCCGAGCCGTGCCGCGAGTGCCAGGGGGTCGGCACGATCGTGGACGAGAAGTGCCCGGAGTGCCGAGGCACCGGCGGGGTGACCAAGACCCGGACGCTCAACGTACGCTTCCCGGCCGGTGTGGCCGACGGGCAGCGGATCCGGCTGGCCGGTCGGGGCGAGCCGGGCGACCGGGGTGGCCCGGCCGGGGACCTGTTCGTGCTGGTCAAGGTGCGTTCCGATGAGCTGTTCGGGCGTACCGGCGACGACCTGACGTTGACCGTGCCGATCACGTTCGCGGAAGCCGCGCTCGGCACCGACCTCCGGGTGCCGACGCTGGACGGTGCGGTGACCCTGCGGGTGCCGGCGGGGACACCGAGCGGCCGTACCCTGCGGGCCCGGGGCAAGGGAGTTGCCCGGCGCGACGGTCAGGCCGGTGACCTGCTGGTCACCGTTGAGATCGTCGTACCGACCGAACTGTCCGTCGAGGCGCGCGAGGCGCTGGAGACGTTCGCCGCTCAGACGCCGCCCGCAGGGCGGGAACAAATCGACGCCCGAGTGCGTCGTCCCAGTTGACCGCTGTGCGCACCCGGAGGTGATCCACGATGGCGCAGGAGTTCCCGGCATCGGGCGACCCGGCGTACGACGCAAAGGTACTGATGATTTCGGTTGCGGCCCGGATGGCGGGGATGCATCCGCAGACCCTGCGTCAGTACGACCGGATGGGCCTGGTCCAGGCGGGCCGAGCCGCCGGTGGTGGTCGCCGGTACAGCGTGCGTGACGTGGTTCTGCTGCGTGAGGTGCAGCGGCTCAGCCAGGACGACGGCGTCAACCTGGCCGGCATCAAGCGGATCATCGGCCTGGAGCAGTTACTCGGTCAGCTGCAGCAGCGGATTGCGCAGTTGGAGGCGGAGTTGGCCGCCGCCGCTCGGCGGGCCGCCGAGCTGGAGGCGATCTCGGCGTTTCCGCGCCGGGACCTCGTTCCGACCAGTCGGGTCTCCACCGCGTTGGTGGTCTGGCAGCCCAAGCGGTCATCCGAACGAGGCTGACGGCGGTTGTCCCGCGCGTAGTAACAAATTGGGCTAACCTCTCTAATGGTCCGGACCTACTCAATTCGGACGGAACCTGGTCTGTGATGAACGCCGTGAACGGCGGCGTCGCGGTCCAGCGGGCCGGGATCCACGGGGGCTCCCGGCCCGCCAAAACTCTCCCGCTCTCCGATCGGCGCCAATGCGGTCGGTGTCACGAGATTCTCAGCGCGGGCTGACCCCCGACTGCACCGTCAACGTCCCGGCCTGTGCATCGATGGTCGCGTGCGACCCGAGCGGTACGGTGAGTTGCCCGTCGCCGTGACCGAGGCGCAACCCGCCCAGGACCGGTACGCCGAGGTCGTAGAGGCGGTCCTTGAGCACTGCCACCGCGTCCCACTCGTCGGGCTCGCCGACGCTGTTGGTGATCTGGCCGATGACCACGCCCGCGACCCTCGACAGGACGCCCAACCGGCGAAGCTCCGTGAGCATCATGTCGATGCTCGATGGTGACTCGTTCAGATCCTCGAAGAACAACAGCGCCCCGTCGAAGCTCGGGCTGTCCTTGGCACCCAACGAACTGGCGATCAGGGTCAGGCAGCCACCGAGCAACGGGCCGCTGGCCCGACCGGGCACCAGGACCGGCGCGGTCGTCTCGGTCGGATCCCGGATGATGGTGATCGGGTCGGTGGTCATCACCGCCCGACGTAGTGCCTCAGCCGAGTCTGGGCCGGTACGACTGTCGGTCCAGTTGACCATCGGTCCGTAGAAGGTGACCAGGCCCGTGCCCCGCCACAGCCTGCCGTGGATGCTGGTGATGTCACTGAATCCCACCACCACCCGGGGCGAACGGCGGACCCCGGCCAGGTCCATCCGGTCGACGATCCGTTGGGTGCCGTAGCCACCCCGTGCGGCGAAGACGCCACGGATTCCGGGGTCGTTGAGGGCGGCGTTGAGGTCGGCGATCCGCTGGGCGTCGGTGCCGGCCAGGTAGCCGTACTTGGTGAAGACGTGTGGTGCCAGTTCCACCTCGAGACCCCAACTGCGCAGGATCTCGATACCGCGCGCCATGTTGGCGGGGTCGGGTGTGCTGCCGGGTGACACGACCCGTACCCGGTCGCCGGGACGCAGGGCCGGTGGGCGTAGCGCGCGCGTGGCGGGGTGCGGGGCTGTGTGGACCGGCGCGGCGTGGGCCGGCGTTCCGGTGACCGTTCCGGCCAGGATCGCGCCGCCGGCGACCGTGGCACCGGCACGCAACATGTTCCGCCGGGACAGCTCGGTCTTCCCTTGCTCCGGTACAGGATCGGTTTCTTGGTGCGACTTCGGCATGAGGGCGTCCTTTCGATGTAGCTGGTCCCCGTTGAAACCCCGCACGGGCCTCGGAGAACGAGCGATCGGAGCCCCATGCGTGGGTGTGGTGCCCGAATGCGAAATAGCCAGCATCGATCCTTGTGCATGGCATTTCGGGTGTCAATGTGGACGGACGGGGACCGGGACAGGGCCGGGGCCGCCTCTGCCGCCGGTTCGGGCGGCTGCCGTGGGGGTGGTGTCCGGGTCAGGGAAGACGGCGGGCCTGGCGGACCAGGCCGCCTTCGCACCACTGGTGATAGTCGAACAGTTCCGGGCGGGCCATCAGCACCCGGGTGTTGTGCGCCCAGGTGGTCATCAGTTCGTCGCCGTGCCGCTCCGCCTGCTTGAGTAGCTTGACCAGGCGACGCTTCGGGTGGGCGCGGAACTTCCGTCGGATGCCGTCCGAGGCGTAGATGTAGAGACAGTGCAGGGCAAACCGACGGGCCGGACAGGACGGGTCCATGGCCAGGTCGAACATCGTGGTGATCAACTGGTCGCCGGAGACGAGCAGGTCCCAGTCCTGGGGCATCGACTCCAGCGGCACCGAATCGGGCTGGTAGGCCCAGGCGCGTAGTTCGACCGGGGACGGATCGACCGGGTTGGCAAAGCCACGGAACAGTGATTCCTGCAGGCTCACCCGGGCTGACCTTCCGTTCGTGACCAGCGGTGCTGGTGTCCCCACGTACACCACCAACTGCGGCGAAACGGTAGCGCGTTGTCGCCGAGCAGCGGAAGGGTCACGGAGCGCCATTGGCGCGCCGTTCGCCTGATGCGTGGGTCCGATGGAAGGTCAGCCCGGACAGCCCGTTCAGTCGGCTGCGGGGATGGGAGCCTGACGTTGGGTCTCAGCCCGCCGCCGTAGCCAGGCCTTGAACCAGGCGTAGTCGGGGATCCTGGCCAGCAACGGGCCGGAGACCACGGTGATTAGTACGTAGGCGGTGGCCAGCGGGGCCAACTGTGGCGCGATGCCGGTCGCACCGACGGCCAGCCCGGCGATGACGATGGAGAACTCGCCACGTGGCATCAACCCGAGTCCGGCGCGCCATCGACCCGGCTCGGCGATGCCGACCCGCTTGGCGGCGAGGTAACCGGTGAGGACCTTGGTCGCCATGGTGACGATCGCCAGGGCCAGCGCCGGCAGCAGCACCGGTGGCATGTCCGCCGGGTTGGTGGCCAGTCCGAAGAACACGAAGAACACGGCAGCGAACAGGTCCCGCAACGGGGAGAGCAGTTCGGTCGCGTTGTGTGCCACCTGTCCGGAGAGTGCGATGCCCACAAGGAAGGCACCCACCGCCGCGGACACCTTCAGGCCGGCGGCGATGCCCGCCACCAGCACGGTCAGTCCGAGCACCCCGAGCAGCAGCGCCTCCGGGTCCTTCGGGGAGAACATCGCGGAGATGGCGTTGCCGTAGCGGATGGCCACGACGAGCACCAGTACCACCGTGAACACGGCGATGCCGAGGGCGATGCTGCCCCCGATCAGGCCGGTGCCGGCCAGCACCGCGGTGACCAGCGGCAGGTAGAGGGCCATGGCGAGGTCCTCGATGACCAGCACCGACAGGATGACCGGGGTTTCCCGGTTACCCAGTCGGCCGAGGTCGGCCAGCACCTTGGCGATGACGCCGGAGGAGGAGACCCAGGTGACACCGGCCAGCACGATCGCGGACACCCAGCCCCAGCCCATCAGGAAGGCGAAGGCCGCGCCGGGCAGCGCGTTGAGTAGCCCGTCGATCAGCCCGGCCGGTGCGGCCGAGCGTAGGTTGCCCACCAGTTCGCTGGCCGAGTATTCGAGGCCGAGCATGACCAGTAGCAGGATCACGCCGATCTCCGCTCCGACGGCGAAGAACTCTTCGCTGGCGGAGAGCGGCAGTAGGCCGCCGTGTCCGAAGGCCAGGCCGGCGAGCAGGTAGAGAGGGATCGGAGAGAGGCCGATCCGCCGGCTGAGCCGGCCGAGGAGTCCTAGACCCAGAAGCAGTGCGCCGACTTCGATCAGCAGAACGGTGAAATCGTGCATCCGATCAGCTGTCCGGATCGTTGTCGGCGAGGATCGCGGTCACTCCGTCGAGGCCCTGGCGGGTGCCGACCACGACCACCACGTCGCCGGCCTCGAAACGGAAGGTCGGGTCGGGGGAGGCGATGACCTCCCGCTCGCGCAGCACGGCGACGATCGAGGCGCCGGTACGGGTACGGGCCTTCGTGTCGCCCAGTTTGCGACCGACGTACGACGAACCCGCCGGGATCGAGATCTGTTCGGTCAGCAGTCCGGCCGCCTGCTGGCGTAGTCCGGAGAGTTGGCCGAGCATCAGCGAAGCACCGAGGATGTCGGCGAGTGCCTCCGCCTCGTCGTCGGTCAGCGGGATGTCGGCGACTGATGCGTCCGGATCGTCTTGATCGTAGAGAACCAGGTCGCGACGGCCGTTTCGATGGGTGACCACGCCGACCCGGAGTCCGGACACGGTCAACAGGTCGTGACGTACACCGATGCCGGGCAGGGCCGTCTGTTCCACACGTACTCGCACGGCGGAAAACCTACCGCGCCGGTGCCAACAGCATGGCTCCGGCCAGCAGCGCTGTTACCCGATGGTGTTCTCCCGTCGGCGTACCGGCCGGGTGGTCGGGGTGCCAGCAAGATCATTTTGGGGTACGTGGGTGGGGGTGGATATCGATAGCCTGACTGTCTTCGCCGGGGCGTCGAGAGTCATGGGGGTGGCTGATGCGGGGCTGGACAGCGCGGGTGGCGGTGGCCGGGGTGCTGACCACGGTCGTTTCCGGCTGTACGGCCGGGCCGATCCGGCGACCAGCGCCGACCGCGCCCGCCGGTGGTGGGGTGGTCGAGTCGGCTGGTTCGGGGCATCCGGACGAGGTACGCCAGTTCCAGGTGTCCGTACCGGCCGGTCATGTCCAGCGGCAGATCGAGTTCACCGACGCCGAGCACGGCTACGCGCTGTTCAGTGACTGTGCGCCGGAGGGCGACCGGACGACCGGGCCGGGCTGCGGCGTCGTCCTGTTGGCCACCGCCGACGGTGGGCGCTCCTGGCAGGAGCTGCGCCATCCCCGGCCAACGGCGCAGAACCACCAGTTGTACGCGGAAGGCAGCGATCTGGTGCTGCTGGCCGAGCCGCACGGTTGGTACGCCTCCTCCGATCGTGGTCGGACGTTCAAACCGGTCCCCGGTGCGCCAAGGGTGCCGGTGGCGTACCGGAAGCTGTACGGGCGGTTCCAGGTCTGCTGTGACGACTCTGCGCCGAAGGTCGGTGAGTGGGTCGGTGACGTGTTCCGTCCCGTACCGGTGCAGCCGGCGCTGCCCAGTCTGCACATGGTGAAGGAGGTGTCCGGTATTCCTGGGCCTGCCGTTGGTCGATCGCTCGTCGCGATCGGGTTGCGTGACGGTCAGCCGTACGTGGCATCGTCGCCCGACGAGGGGCGGACCTGGCGGTCGATGGCGGTGCCCGCGCCGGACGAACCGCTGTCCAGACTGGGATTGGAGGTCGCGCCGGACGGTGGTGCCTGGTTGTTCGGTCACGCCGACGACCCGATGCGGTTTCCACAGCTCTGGAACCTCGACGGGCGCGGCATCTGGCAGCGGGTGTGGGCCCCTGGCCCGGACCGGATCACCGGGCTGGTGCCGATCAGCGGCACGATGCTGGCGGTGATCGGGCCGGGTGGCAGCGGCGTGATCAGCGAGGGGCGTTACCAGGACCGGGGCTGGCCCCGTGACGGTGGATATCTGCAGATGTTGCCGGACGGCGTGTTGTTCAGCGCCTACCACCCAGACAACAGCGTCTGGCTCGGTCCGGGGCAGGGCGACGAGCGTCGGTGGATCAAGATCGTGCTCGATCCCGTGTGATGGGGGTCACATCTCAGAGTTGAGTGGAATAGGCTCAACTCTGGTTGTGTCGTCATCAGTGGACACGCCGATCAGGGGAGCCCATGAACGCCGAACGCCTCACCACCAAAAGCCGCGAAGTCATCACC
The DNA here is from genome assembly GCF_042679305.1 of Micromonospora sonneratiae. Taxonomy (NCBI): domain Bacteria; kingdom Bacillati; phylum Actinomycetota; class Actinomycetes; order Micromonosporales; family Micromonosporaceae; genus Micromonospora; species Micromonospora sonneratiae. Next base: position 13,063 of record NZ_JBHTMP010000017.1, read on the forward strand.
GGTGCCGTCGCCACCGCCAACCAGCGTGGACACGCAACCGTCGAACCGTGGCACCTACTGCTCTCGCTGCTCGACACCGGCGGGTCGACCGCCGCAGGGCTGCTGAGGGCCGTTGGCGCGAACCCGGCCGACATCCGCCGGGCCGCCATCCGGACCGTGGAGAACCTGCCGGCCGCCCGGGGATCCAGCGTCGCCGAGCCGAGCCTGTCCCGCGAGTTTGCCAACGCCATCGGGGCCGCCGAGCAGATCGCCCGTCCGCTGGGCGACGAATACACCTCCACCGAACACCTGCTGGCCGGTCTGGCCCGGGTCGGTGGTGCGGTGGCGCAGTTGCTCAAGAACGCGGGCGCGACCGAGGAGAACCTGGTCGCCGCCTTCCCGACCGTGCGCGGCGGCAACCGCCGGGTCACCACCGCCGACCCGGAGCAGACCTACCAGGCCCTGGAGAAGTACGGCGTTGACCTGACCGCCAGCGCCCGGGCCGGCAAGATCGACCCGGTCATCGGCCGGGATGCCGAGATCCGTCGGGTCATCCAGGTGCTGTCCCGCCGTACCAAGAACAACCCGGTCCTGATCGGTGAGCCGGGCGTGGGCAAGACCGCCATCGTCGAAGGCCTGGCCCAGCGCATCGTCGCCGGTGACGTGCCCGAGTCGCTGCGCGACAAGAAGCTGGTCTCGCTCGACCTCGGCGCGATGGTGGCCGGCGCACAGTACCGGGGCCAGTTCGAGGAACGACTCAAGTCCGTACTGGAGGAGATCAAGAACTCGGACGGCCAGGTCATCACCTTCCTCGACGAACTGCACACCGTCGTCGGTGCCGGCAAGGGCGAGGGCTCGATGGACGCCGGCAACATGCTCAAGCCGATGCTGGCCCGGGGCGAACTGCGGATGGTCGGCGCGACCACCCTCGACGAGTACCGCGAGCACATCGAGAAGGACCCGGCGCTGGAGCGCCGGTTCCAGCCGGTGCTGGTCGGGGAGCCGACCATCGAGGACACCATCGGCATCCTGCGCGGGCTCAAGGAACGCTACGAGGTCCACCACGGCGTACGCATCACCGACGCCGCCCTGGTCGCCGCCGCGTCGCTCTCCGACCGCTACATCACCGACCGATTCCTGCCGGACAAGGCGATCGACCTGGTCGACGAGTCCGCCTCCCGGCTACGGATGGAGATCGACTCGCGTCCGGTCGAGGTGGACGAGATCGAGCGGGCGGTACGCCGGCTGGAGATCGAGGAGATGGCGCTGGCCAAGGAACCGGACCCGGCCTCGGCGGAGCGGCTGACCCGGTTGCGCAAGGAACTGGCCGACAAGCGGGAACAACTCACCGCGCTCAGCGACCGGTGGAAGCTGGAGAAGGACCACATCACCCGCATCTCCACCGCCAAGGAGGAGCTGGAGCGGCTCGGTGGCGAGGCCGAGCGGGCGGAGCGCGACGGCGAACTGGAACGCGCCGCCGAGCTGCGCTACGGCCGGATCCCCGAGTTGCGGGCCGACCTCCAGCGGGCCGAGGCGGAACTAGCCGGCATCCAGGCCGACGGCGCGATGCTCAAGGAGGAGGTCGGGGCGGACGACATCGCCGCCGTGGTCGCCTCATGGACCGGCATCCCGGCCGGTCGGCTGATGGAGGGCGAGACTGCCAAGCTGCTGCGGATGGAGTCGTCCCTGGGAGCCCGGGTGATCGGGCAGGCCGAGGCCGTCGCCGCCGTCTCCGACGCGGTCCGGCGGGCGCGGGCCGGGGTCGCCGACCCGGACCGGCCCACCGGCAGCTTCCTCTTCCTCGGCCCCACCGGGGTCGGGAAGACCGAGCTGGGCAAGGCGCTGGCCGAGTTCCTCTTCGACGACGAGCGGGCCATGGTCCGCATCGACATGAGCGAGTACGCCGAGAAGCACTCGGTGGCCCGGCTCGTCGGTGCCCCGCCCGGCTACGTCGGGTACGAGGAGGGCGGCCAGTTGACCGAGGCGGTACGCCGCCGGCCGTACTCGGTGATCCTGCTGGACGAGGTGGAGAAGGCCCACCCGGACGTCTTCGACGTGCTGCTGCAGGTCCTCGACGACGGTCGGCTCACCGACGGGCAGGGTCGTACGGTCGACTTCCGCAACGCGATCCTGATCCTGACCTCGAACCTCGGCTCGGCAGTGATCGCCGACCCCACCCTCTCCGACGAGCAGCGTCGGGACGCGGTGCTGGCGGTGGTGCGTTCCCACTTCAAGCCGGAGTTCCTCAACCGACTCGACGACATCGTGGTCTTCGCGGCGCTGACCGGTGAGGAGCTGCGTTCCATCGTGGACATCCAGATCGGTCGGATGCGTCGGCGGTTGGCCGACCGGCGGCTCACCCTGGACGTCTCCGACGATGCCCGCACCTGGCTGGCCGAGCACGGGTACGACCCGATCTACGGTGCTCGGCCGCTGCGCCGGCTGGTGCAGTCGGCGATCGGCGACCGGCTGGCCAAGGCGCTGCTCTCCGGTGAGGTGCGTGACGGAGACACGGTCCGGGTGGAGTTGGCCGACGGCAAGGACAGCCTGACGGTCGGCGCGGCCTGATCGACGGAGCACCGGCGTACCTCGGTCCTGGTTCAGGGTCGAGGTACGCCGGTGTCGCCATATCGCGGGTGTCGTCATATCACCGTTGGCGAATCAATCGGGCGATACCGAAGGTCCAACCAGGACGGTAGCGTCGGGCACCGTGAGCCACTCCAATCCAGCGGCCCGGCCACCCCGGCCCTCCAATGTCACCCTCGCCGGCCACCTGCAACTCGCGGCCATGGTGTTGCTGCTGGTCAACGTCGGTACACAGATCGCCGGAGCGATCCATTACGACGGCGTGATCGATCGGGCTGGTCGGCTGAGCAGGGTCGACCCGGAGTTGGTGTCGTTGGAGCACGGCGGCAACGTATTTACCACCGTCGTGGGTACGGTGCTGGCCACCCTGCTGGCGGTGGTGTTTGCGGCCTGCCTCGTGCCACTGCGCCGGGGCAGCAACGTGGCACGGATACTCATCCTCGTCGCTGCCGGTCTCATCCTGCTGGCCTGCCTCGGCCCGGTCGGGGCCGGCGCGCTGTTCCTGCCGATCGCCTTCATGGCCTCCCCTTTCCTGGCGGAGGAGCCCTGGTCGGACGTATCGACGCCCGGCGAGACCGAGGCACTGTCCAGGGAGGACGCGTTCTACGAGGCGTTGCTGGACCCGGCCACCGACCTGTTCCACCTCGGGGTCGGTGCCAGCGCGTTCATCGTTTTCGGTCTGATGGTGGCGGTCGCGGTGCTGGTGCTGCTGCCGTCGGCCAACCGCTTCTTCGTACCCCGGCCGGAGGTGCCGGCGTTGCCATGGCCGATGCCGATGCCGATGCCGATGGCTGGCCAGGTCTACTACGGTCACCCGGGTACCCACTTCCCGCCGGCACATCCGCATCCACAGGGATATCCGTATGTGTTCGTGTACCCGGCCGGGTACTGGCCAGCCGGCGTACCGGGCATGCCAGCCGGCCCGCAGCCGGACTCGGTCGGCCCGACGGACCCGTCGGACTCGCCCTGGCAACCCGACCCGTCGGACCCGCCCAGCCAGCCGGAACCGGCCGCCCCTGCGAGCGGACCGGACTCGTCGGGATCCTCATCCTCGGGGGAGGCCTCACCACCGCCGTCCGCCAGCTGACCTGGTCGACCCTTGCCGGGATGCGGCCGTGCACACGTTTGTTACCGTCACCGGCCGATCGGGTTGGAGAGGACGGGGCGAATGAACGGCACGCTGGCGTACGTCGTGGTCACGCTGAGTTGTCTTGTCGCGGTTGCCGGGGTGGTGGTGGCCGTCCTCGCCGTACGGGCGGCCCGGAAGAAGGCGGAGCAGGCCGCCAAGGCGACGAAGACGCCGGCCGACCCGTTCCGGTCCGCCGACGATGACGCCGACGCGCTGCGGGGGGATCCACGACGGCTACAGCCCGGCGACATCGTGGAGATCCGGCACACGTCGTACGGCGTGCGCGGCACACTACGCTTCACCGAGGGGGACTGGAGCTGGACCGAGCACCTGCTCGACGACGCCGGTGGCACGAAGCGCTGGCTCTCCGTCGAGGAGGATCCCGACCTGGAGCTGGTGCTCTGGACCGAGGAGCCGGCAGCGACGGTGACCCCCGGCAAGCCCACCATCAACTTCGACGGGCGGCGCTTCACCCGCAAGGAGTCGGGCCGGGCCCGGTACACCGCCATCGGCACCACCGGGCTCAACCCGACCGGCACCGTGGCCTACCACGACTACACGGCCGGCGAGGCGCGGCTGTCGTTCGAGTCGTACGGCGACAGCGGCAAGTGGGAGGTGGGCCGGGGCGAGCGGCTGCATCGGGCCGAGGTGCAGATCTACCCACAGGCCGGCCAACCTGGCAAGGTCATCAGCTGATGCTCGTCACCCTCGACGCCCCGTACGCCGACACCTCGGCCGCCGACCTCAGCTTCGCGCTCGAATCGGCCGAGCGGCCGGCCCTGTACGTGCTCGACCTCGTCCTGCCTACGACGACGTCGGCCGACCCCGCAGGAAGCCAGCCCTCCGACCCCGCAGGGAGCCAGCCCTCCGGCGACGACGGGGTACGGCTGCGGCTGCGGCTGCTCGGGGCCTCACACCAGGTGACGGTGAGCGCCTCCGGTCTCGACTTCGTCGAGACTGTCGCCTGTCTGCCCGGTCGGCAACCCGACCTGCCCGCCACGGTGGAGGACGCCGCCACCGGCTACCGGTTCACCGCGCGGGTGCTGCGCCTGAACAGCGCGGAACTGGCCGCCCGGTCCGCCGCACTGCGACAGGAACTCGCCGACGACCCGTACGCGTTGGTCGGGGTCTTCCCCGGCGGGCCGGACGCGATCACCGCGTTGCAGGCCGGAGTCCATGCTGGGGCCGGGATCGGCTGGCGGACCTGGCATGCCTATCCACAAACCGGAGAACTCGTCGAAACCGAAACGACGGTGAGGATGCGATGACGTACCGCAGATGGTTCATCATAGGTGGGGTGTTTGCGCTGGTCGGAGCGCTGGTGGCGAGCTTCGCCATCTTCTACGGCAGCTTCTCACCGCGCGGCTATGTCAAGGATCGGTACACCCGGGCGGCGTCCCAGGACATCGGCCAGCAGGCCATGGCGTACACCTCCCGGAAGTCGCCCAGCGCGGTGGCCGCCGAGGTCACCAAGGCCTGGAAGCCCGCCGACCAGTACGTCGACGGCAGCGGCGTGTACCTGCGCTACGACGACGACTCGGTGGTGATCCTCCCGACCGCCGCCGGCTCGCTGATCCTGTTGGAACGGATGACGACCGCCTACCCGCGCTACCGCAGCACCGTCGGTAACTCCTGGGGTTGGGGTCGGGGCACCACGGTCCGGGGCGGTGGCCCCGGCTCAGGCAAGTAGTCCGGGCGGCAGCCCGTCACCCCCTCAACACCCCTCACCCTTGGAGTCGAAGTTGATGACCCTCGCCACCGACCTGCTGGTCACCCTCGCGTACGGCGTGGTCGGCGTCCTGCTCATGGGGATCGGCTACGTCCTGGTCGACGTCGCCACCCCGGGCCGGCTACGGGAACTGATCTGGGTCGACCGGAACCGTAACGCCGCACTGTTGCTGGCCTCCAACCTGCTCGGCGTCGGCATCATCGTGGTCGCCGCCATCGTCAGCAGTGCGGACGACTTCGTCGCCGGGATCATCGGCAGCGCCGCGTACGGCATCCTCGGTCTGGTCATCATGTCCGCCGCGTTCCTGCTGCTCGACCTGGCCACCCCGGGCCGGCTGGGTGAGATCCTGGTCGACCCGGAGCCGCACCCGGCGGTCTGGGTCTCCGCAGTGATCCACCTCGCCACCGGTGCCGTCGTCGCCGCGGCGATAAGTTGATGGCGGTCAAGAAGGGCGCTGCGGCGACGAAGGCCGCAGGCAAGAACGAGGGCTGGAAGGCCTTCGGCTGGATCATGGGCGTTACGGCGGCCATCATCGCCGGCATCCTCGTCTTCTCGGACACGGACAACGACACCATGGTGCCCGCGCCGACCGCCACCGAGCGCACCGACACGGTCGCGATCCTCACCCGGGCCAGCCAGGCACAGAACATCTGCTACGGCTGGCAACTGGAGGGCGGCTACCGCAGCGACGCGGTCAGCGTCGGCTCCAACCTCGGTGACAACGTGCCGGTCGACGAGGACCCGACCCGCTGCCCGCGCTGGATCCTGGTCACCGCCGACGTCAACTACACGTCGGAGAGCAGCGAGAGCAACGACTGGGTCTACGTCAACGTGAGAAGCTCCAGCGACCTTTCGACGATCGGCTTCACGGCCGGGTTGGAGCAGCTCGGGGTCGACGACGACGCCTTCCTCGACGAGCCGGGCTGGGCCATCACCCGGGCCGCCGTCTTCCTACCGCTGCTGGCGGCCGAGCATGGGCTGGCTGAGCCCGTACCGGTCGTCACGGCGGATCCCGACCCCACCGCGTCGGTTCCGCCGCTACCCGCCGCAGGCAACGACTTCCTGCGCGACCGCTGGGCCTACCTGCTCGGCGTGGCAGGCCTACTGCTCGTCACGGTGCTGTTCGTGACGATCGGACTGGTGCAGCGCCGGCGTCGGTCGGCCGAACTCGTCGCCGCCGAACGTCGTGCCGCGTTGATCGCCGAGCGGCGGGCCAGCCGTGCTGGCGGATCAACGTTCTCCCAGAGCAAACGGAAGAAATGACCACCACCACCTCACCCCCTGCCCCACCGACCGTCCCCCGCTGGCGGCTGGCCCGCGCCTCCGTACTGGTCGCGGTCTTCGTCTGTGCCGCCTGCGGGCTGGTCTACGAACTCGCCCTGGTCGCGCTCGGCAGCTACCTGATCGGCGACACGGTGGGGCAGGCCTCCATCGTGCTCGGCGTGATGGTCTTCGCGATGGGTGTCGGCGCGCTGGCCGCCAAACCCTTCCAGTCGAAGGCCGCTGCCGCGTTCGCGGCCGTGGAACTCACCCTCGCGTTGCTCGGCGGACTCTCCGTGCTCGGGCTCTACGCCGCCTTCGCCTGGCTCGACCTCTACGCCCCCGCGCTGGTCGCCACCGCGTTCGTACTCGGCCTGCTGATCGGTGCGGAGATTCCGCTGCTGATGGTGCTCCTCCAGCGCATCCGTGAGCAGTCCGCCGGCAGCGCGGTCGCGGACCTGTTCGCCGCCGACTACGTCGGTGCCCTCCTCGGTGGGCTGGCCTTCCCGTTCCTGCTGATGCCCGTCTTCGGGCAACTACGCGGCGCGCTGGTCGTCGGCGCGGTGAACGCGATCGCCGGACTCGCCCTGGTCTTCACCGTCTTCCGGAAGGACCTGAGCCGCCGGGCACGTACCGTGCTCACCGCCGGCTCCGTCGTGGTCATGGTCTGCCTCGGGTACGCCTACGCGGTGGCGCACGACTTCGAGGTGACCGCACGTCAGCAGCTCTACCGTGATCCGGTGGTGCACGCCGAGCGCAGCCGCTACCAGGAGATCGTGCTGACCCGGTCGGTTCCGATGGTCTCGCAGGGCGTCACCGACCTGCGCCTCTACCTGAACGGGGACCTCCAGTTCAGCTCCGTCGACGAGTACCGCTACCACGAGGCGATCGTGCACCCGGTGCTGCGTGGCACCCGGGGATCGGTGCTGGTGCTCGGCGGTGGTGACGGGCTGGCCGTACGGGAGGTGCTGCGCTACCCCGACGTGAACTCGGTGACCGTGGTCGAGCTGGACCCGGCGGTGGTGCAGTTGGCCCGGACCGAGCCGCAGCTGCGCACCCTCAACCGTGGGGCGTTCGACGACCCCCGGGTACGCCTGGTGCACACCGACGCCTTCGGCTGGCTGCGGGAGGTACGTGAGCGGTTCGACGCCGTCATCGTGGACCTGCCGGACCCGGACGAGACCGCCACCGCGAAGCTCTACTCGATCGAGTTCTACACGCTGGTCCGGGCGGTGCTGGCCGACGGGGCGCGGATGGTGGTGCAGTCCGGCTCGCCCTACTTCGCGCCCCGGTCGTACTGGTGCATCGAGCAGTCGATCCGTGCCGCCGGTTTCGCCACCACCCCGTACCACGTGGACGTGCCGTCCTTCGGCGACTGGGGCTTCCATCTCGCGAGCGCGGGTCCGGCCGCACCGGCGCTCGGCCTACCCGCCGACGTGCCGCAGTTGCGCTATCTCGACGCCGGCACGCTCGAAGCCGCCACCCACTTCCCGCCGGACCGGTCGCGGGTCGACGTGCCAGCCTCGACGCTGCTGCACCCCCGGGTGCTGGAGTTCGCCCGCGCCGAGTGGCGTAGCTACTGACCTGCGTGTCATTACCACAACGACGTGGTGGTTCGGGTCGTCACGCTAGCGACGTGCAGATACGGTGAGTTCTCGTCACAAGGGCAACATCAGAGGCAAGGGTCCGGCGGTCCGGTTGGCGGGCAGCCCTACGGAAGGAGCACCGTGTCGGTTCCGATGAGTCCGGTTGCGCCGGCGGGCGGGCAGCGCCCGGGCGTCGTCAGCATTTCCAGCTATCTACTTTTCCTGGTCGCCGGGTTGCAGGTGCTCGGGCTCATCATGGCGCTGATGGTGATGAGCACCTTCAACGAGGTCTACGAGGAGCTGTACGCCGGTACCGAGATCGCCGATGCGGCCACCACGATCGCCACGATCACCCTGATCGGTACGTCGATCGTCAGCCTGCTCATCGCGGCGGGTCTGGTGCTGCTGGCCATCTTCAACCTCAAGGGCAAGAACCCGTCCCGGATCGTGACCTGGGTCGTGGGCGGCATCTTCGTCTGCTGCTCCGGCTTCGGACTGCTGGGGTCGGCCGTCGGCGGCATGATGCCCACGGAGACGGGTGGCACCACGACCGGGCCGGATCCGGCCGAGGTCCAGGAGGTCCTGTCCGACCGGCTGCCCGGCTTCTACGAGCCGCTCAGCCTCGCCATCAACGTGATTACGGTGATCGCGCTGCTGGTGTCGCTGATCCTGCTGGCCCTGCCCGCCGCCAACGAGTACTTCCGTAAGCCCCAGGCTGCCGGCTGGGAGCCGCCGGTACCGGGTGCCGCCTACCCGGGATACCCACAGGCGCAGCAGCCGTACCAGACCGAACAGCCGCCGTACCCGGGCCAGCAGCCGCCGTACCCCGGCGGGCAGCAGCCGCCGTACCCGGGTGGGCAGCAGCCGCCGTACCCGCCGGCACCGCCGGCGAGCTGATCGCAAAAGGTAGATCGTCGCGGATCCCCCCGAGTAGGTTCCAGTATCCAGGGACACTCGGGGGGATCTTTCAATTCGCGTATCCACCCCGGCCATCGACCGCGCCGACCTGAGGAGACCGCCGTGTCCACAGCGCCCGACCCGCACCGCGCCGATCCCGACCCGGCTGCGCCGTACCCGCCGTCGCCGGGTTCGGGACGACGGGCGATCATCACCGGGGCGACGGCCGGGATCGGCGCGGCGTTCGCCCGGCGGCTGGCCCAGGACGGCTGTCGGCTCGTCCTCGTTGCCCGGGACGAGCAGCGGCTGGCCGAGTCGGCGGCGGAGCTGTCCGACCGCTACGGCGCTACGGTGACCGTGCTTCCGGCGGATCTGTCCACTGACGAAGGCTGTGCAGCGGTCGAGGAGCAGCTCCGCGAGCCGGTGGATCTGTTGGTCAACAACGCCGGCATCAGCCTCAACCGCTCGTTCCTGCGCTCGACCGTGGCGGACGAGACGCGGCTGCTGCGGCTCAACGTGCACGCGGTCATGCGGCTGACCCTCGCCGTACTGCCCGGCATGGTCGATCGTCGACATGGGGCAGTGATAAATGTCTCTTCGGTTGCTGGCTTCGGCGCACTGATGCCCGGATCGACCTACCCGGCCAGCAAGGCATGGGTGACAAATTTCAGCGAGTCGATGGCCCAGTCGGTACGACGCTACGGCGTACGGGTGATGGCGCTCTGCCCCGGCTACACCCGTACGGAGTTTCACGACCGGGCCGGCATCAACATGTCGAAGACGCCCGGGTGGATGTGGCTGCGGGCCGATGACGTGGTCCGGGATGCCCTACGTGACCTGGGGAAAGGCAAAATCGTCAGCGTTCCCGACTGGAAGTACAAGGTCGCCGTCTTCGGTATGCGGCACACGCCGGGCGGGCTGCTGCGGGCGGTCGGACGCAAGGGCCGGGGACGGCTCGGACGTGAGGAACGGTGATCCGACAACTGTTCGACAAATCTGTTCGCAGCCGGTTTTCCGGTCGTGCAGACGGGACGGTGGGCCCCACGTTGGAACCGGTTGGATTGATACGGAGAGTAGTCGGATAGGGCTGTCTCTGACCCTTCCGCAGCCGTGCCAGTCCGTATCTGCCCGGGTCATCCGTTCGGTCAATAGAGTCGCGCAGTACCCTTGTCCGCCATGGGGGACCACGACGACCTGCGTAAATTCATCACTGACCTAGCTGTTGTACATGGACGGGTGGTGTTGTCGTCAGGTCGAGAAGCGGACTGGTACGTCGATCTGCGTCGCGTGACGCTCCATCACGCGGCGGCACCGTTGGTTGGTCGGGTACTCCTCGACCTCACCTCAGACTGGGAGTACGACGCGGTCGGTGGCCTGACGCTGGGCGCCGACCCGGTAGCCCTCTCGATGCTGCACGCGGCTTCCGCGACGCGGCCTGGGCTGGACGCCTTTGTGGTACGTAAATCAGAGAAGACGCACGGGTTGCAGCGTCGGATCGAAGGCCCGAATGTGGCCGGCCGCCGGGTGTTGGCGGTGGAAGATACCTCGACAACGGGGGGCAGTGTCCTCACCGCCGTCGAGGCGTTGCAAGAGGCCGGGGCCGAAGTCGTGGGTGTTGCGGTTATTGTTGATCGTGGCGCCGGCGACGCGGTGCGAGCCGCCGGATTGCCGTACCGGGCGGCCTATACGTTGGCTGACCTCGGCCTTGTGGCCTAAAAATTTGCCGATTCGGATCTGCTGATATGCAGGCGGGTCGATGCTGCTGGTGGAAGGATGGATTACGTGGGAACTGCGTTGGCTGAAATGACTATGCCTCAGATCTCGCCGCTTGCCGGCGAGCCAATCGAACGTGCCGATGCCGAGCGTCTCGCGGGGGTTCTCAAGGCCCTTGCCGACCCGGCTCGTCTTCGGCTGCTCAGCCTGATCCAGTCGGCGCCCGAGGGCGAGGCGTGCGTGTGTGACCTCACCGCACCGCTTGGCCTCTCGCAGCCGACGGTCAGCCACCACTTGCGTATCCTCACCGAGGCCGGCTTGCTGGAGCGGGAGAAGCGCGGTGTGTGGGCGTACTACCGGCTGGTGCCGTCGGCGATCGCGACGATTGCCGACCTGCTGACCCCGCCCCGTAAGCGGGCGACCAAGAAGGCGCGCTGAATCAGAGTGAGCTGCCTGGTGCCGCCCCACTCGCGGGGTGGCACCAGGCGGTCAACCGGGTGCGGTCACCGCAGTCGGTGATTCGACCTGCCCGCCGATTCTGATCGATCGCGATGAAACCGATCAGGCCCGCCCGACATCTCGACGTTGTTATCGGAGCGGCCTGCTTATCGGTACTGTCATCAGCGTCGACATCCACCGTCGGTGGCGCTTCTTCGCGTCACTGATCGGATTGACGTGGTCGCAGATCGGATTGACGTGCTTGACTGACGGCACCGTCAGTGCGAGTAGCGAGATGGTTACCCATCGGTTTCCGGCTGCTCCGATGTCCACCTCTGTGGGCGGTGCCTGTCCACCTCGCGGATGCTGCTGATGACGTCTGCGGTCCTCGCGATCGATCCAGCCGTCCTGGTGATCGATCTGCGGCTCTCGCGATCGGTAGTGCTTCCCTGCGGATCGGATCGGCACCACGCCGCCGCAGCTGGTGTCGATCGCCACAGTTGGGGTCGCCACAGCCGCAGCCGCCACGGTGAACCGGCTACCGCCGGCCCAGCCGTGACGACCCCGTGGATCCTGGCCCTGGCTGTTCGCGCTGTCTACTGCCCGTACGGCTGCTGACCGGAGGTCTGCTGGCCACCGTAGGTCTGTGGACCGCCGTACGTCTGCTGCCCGCCGTAGGTCTGCGGTCCGCCGTACGTCGGCTGCCCGTACGCCGGCTGCTGCTGCCCGTACGCCGGCTGCGTGGACGGTTGCTGGCCACCGTACGTCTGCTGGCCGTAGGCCGGCTGCTGCTGGCCGTACGCTGCCGGCTGGCCGTACGCCGGCAGTTGCTGGGTCTGGGTCTCCCCGTAGTGCTGCTGGGTCTCCTGGATCGCCTGCTCCGCGGCGGCCTTCTCCTCGGGGCTAGTGCCCTTCTTCGCGCCCATCCGCGCCCGGAGCAGCTCGATGATGATCGGTACGACCGAGATGAACACGATCGCGACCAGGATGAACTCGATGTTGGCCTTGACGAACGGGATCTGGCCGAGGAAGTAGCCGAGCACCGTGACACCGGTACCCCACAGGACGCCGCCGACGACGTTGTAGACCACGAACGTCTTGTAGTTCATCCGGCTCACCCCGGCCACGATCGGCGTGAAGGTCCGAACGATGGGTACGAAGCGGGCCAGGACGATCGAGCGGGCGCCGTACTTCTCGAAGAACTCATGCGCCTTGATCAGGTTTTCCTGCTTGAACAGCCGTGAGTTGGGGCGTCGGAACAACGCCGGCCCCACCCGTCGCCCGAACAGGTAACCCACCTGGTCACCGGCGATCGCCGCGATCGTGATCAGCAGACACACCAGCCACAGCGGGTAGGTGATGTACTGCCCGTCGGCGGTGAGCAGACCGGTGGTGAACAGCAGCGAGTCACCCGGCAGGAAGAACCCGATCAGCAGGCCGGACTCGGCGAAGACGATGACCAGGATGCCGAGCAGCCCGAAGGTCGAGATCAACCACTCCGGATCCAGGAAATCGGGCCCCAGGGCCAGGGTGGTGGTGGGCGTCGGCACGAGGTGACCTCCGATGTCTTCCGGTCAGTGTCGGCTTTCATCCCCGTAGTGCCGGTGGCATGGTCTCTGCCCGCCACCGGCAACGGGCACGAAAATAGTCTAGGCCGCCTTCCGATACCCCCGGTGCGCGACGTCACACCAGGTCTACAGCCGTGGATCGACCGGTTCCGACTCACAGGCGAGGATGGCGAAGACCAACTCGTGTCGACGCCACAGCGGAGCACCCTCCGCCAGGCGGTCCAGAGCCGCCAACCCGAGCCCGTGCTCACGTAGCGCCAGCCCTCGCTTACGGCCCAGGGACCGCTGCCGCAGCGCTGCGAGCTGCTCCGGTTCGGTGTACTCCGGCCCGTAGATGATCCGCAGGTACTCCCGCCCACGGCACTTCACACCCGGCTGGAGCAGTCGACCCTTCCCGTCGACCGCCGCCAGCCCGGCGTACGGCTTGACCACCATGCCCTCGCCCCCGGCCGCGGTCAGCTCCAGCCACCACTGCGTCGCCTCCGCCACCGCCGCGTCGTCGTCGAGGTCCACGATCCGGCGTCGGGTCGGAGTGAACAACGCGGGGTCGGCGTCGTGCAGCCGGTCCGCCATGGCCAGGTGCCAGCCGTGGTCCCGGCCCGCGTGGGATGCGCCCTGACTGGCGAGTACGGCGAATGGGGCGAGCGTCACACCGTCCAGCCCGTCCGTCGGTGCCACGTACGCCCGGTAGGCGGCGGTGTAACCGGCCACGTCTGCCTGCCGGCGGGACATCCGGTCCCGCAGTCCGGTCACCGGCAGGCCACGCCCGGCCGCCCGGTCCAGCACCTCCAGTACGGCGGGCAGCGCGGCCCGGCTGGCCGCCCCGACACTGGCGTACTGGTCGCGGATGAGTCCCATCGCCTTCGCCGACCAGGGCAGCAACTCACAGTCGAGCAGCAGCCAGTCGGTGTCCAGTTCGGCCCAGAGGCCGGCAGTGGTCACGGCGGACCGGACCCGGGCCAGCAGTGCCTCGTCCAACGGGCTCCCGAAGAAAGGTCGTCCGGTACGGGTGTAGACCACCCCGCCACCCGGTACCGCATCCGCCCCGGCCAAATGACCGGTTTCCTCCCGGCAGACCAGAACCACCGCGCGGGAGCCCATGTGCTTCTCCTCGCAGACCACCCGATCCACGCCGGCCGCCCGGTAGTCGGCGAATGCCTGTGCCGGGTGCTCCAGGAACCCGTCGACGGTGGAGGTCGAGCACGGTGCCATCGTCGGCGGCAGCCACGGCAGCCAGTGGGGGTCGACGGAGAACCGGCTCATCACCTCCAGTGCTGCCGCCGCGTTCTCCGCCGCGACCGTCACCTTCCCGTAGCCGTAGTCGAGGTGCCGTCGTCCGGTCACGTCGGCGAGATCGAGTACGTCGTCCTGGCGTACCGGTTCGGCGGCGACGGGAACCAGCGGCCGGGCCGGCGGGTAGTACTCCTTCGCGGCCGGTACCGAGACGAGGTCGCGTTCCGGGTAGCGCAGGGCGGTCAGCGAACCACCGAAGACGCAGCCGGTGTCGATGCAGATCGTGTTGTTGACCCACTCCGGGGTCGGGGTCGGGGTGTGCCCGTAGACCACCATGGCACTGCCCCGGTAGTCGCGCGCCCACGGGTAGCGCACCGGCAGGCCGTACTCGTCGGTTTCGCCGGTGGTCTCCCCGAACAGCGCGAACGCCCGTACCCGCCCGGATGCCCGGCCCTGGTACTCCTCCTTGAGTCCGGCGTGCGCGACCACGAGCCGCCCGCCGTCGAGCAGGTAGTGGCTGACCAGACCGTCGATGAAGGTGGCCGCCTCGGCGACGAAGGCCGGCTCTTCGGCTTCGAGCTGGGCCAGTGTCTCGGCCAGGCCGTGCGACACCGTGACGTTGCGACCACGCAGCTTGCGCAGCAACTTCTGCTCGTGGTTGCCCGGCACGCAGATGGCGGTGCCGGCCGCGACCATCCCCATCACCAGGCGGAGCACGCCCGGCGAGTCCGGGCCGCGGTCGACCAGGTCTCCGACGAAGACCGCCGTACGGCCGGCCGGGTGCGTCGCGCCGACCGGACGCCCGTCGGTGTCGGTGTGCAGCGTCCAGCCCAACCGGACCAGCAGTGCCTCCAGTTCAGCCCGGCAACCGTGCACGTCACCGATGATGTCGAACGGACCGGTCAGCTCCTTCCGGTCGTTGTACAGCTTCTCGTACCGGATCTCGACAGTGTCGATCTCCTCCGGGCCGCGCAGCACGTGTACCTTGCGGAACCCCTCCCGGCCCAGGCGGCCGATGGAGCGTTGCAGGTCGCGTCGCATCCGGCCGAGGACCTGGCGACCGAAGGTACGGTCGGCCCGGCTCTGCGTACGCTCCCAGCACAGCGGCTCGGGTACGTCGAGCACGATCGCCACCGGGAGCACGTCGTGTCCCCGGGCGAGCTGGACCAGCCCGGCACGGGCGTGAGGTTGCAGGTTGGTGGCGTCGACGACGGTCAACCGGCCGGCCCGGAGCCGCTTACCGGCGACGTAGTGCAGCGCGTCGAACGCCTCCGCCGAGGCGGACTGGTCGTTCTCGTCGTCGGCCACCATGGCCCGGAACGCGTCGGACGAGAGCACCTGGGTGGGCGCGAAGTGCCGGCGGGCGAAGGTCGACTTGCCCGAGCCGGAGATGCCGACCAGGGCGACCAGGGCCAGTTCGGGAATGTCGATGCTGGTCACAGCGATTCCTTTCCACGCGCTTCGGTGCCGCTGCCCGTCGGCGCCTGGGGGCCGTTGTCCGTCGGCGCCTGAGGCTGGTTGTCCGCCGGCGATTCGGCACCGCTGCCCGCCGTCGGCGTGCCGCTGCTGATTCGGCTGAAGACGGCGAGTTGGCTGGAGCAGCCCACCTCGGGGTCGGCCTCCCCCACGCCGCTGATCGACACCGTGTAGCCGTACGTCCGGCCGACCTCGTGTGCCCAGTCGGCGAACTGGGCGCGGGCCCACTCGAAGCGGTGGTCGGTGTGCCGCATCGCCGTCGGGGCCAGCCCCTCGTACCGCACGTTGTATTCGACGTTCGGCGTCGTCACGATCACCGTGGTCGGCTGGGCGTGACCGAAGACGGCACTGGCCAACGCCGGCAGCCTTGGCGGGTCGACATGCTCGATGACCTCCATCAGCACGGCGGCGTCGAAGCCGCGTAGCCGGTCGTCGCGGTAGGTCAGCGCCGACTGCCACAGCCTGATCCGGTCCCGCTGCCGTTGCGGCAGTCGGTCCAGGCGCAGCCGACGTTCGGCCACCGCCAGCGCCACCGAGGAGACGTCGGTACCGACGATCTCGGTGAAGCGTCGGTCGCGGATCAGGTCGGCCAGCAGTGACCCACCACCGCACCCCAGGTCGAGTACGCGGGATGCGCCGCTGTCGACCAGGGCCGCCAGTACGGCCGTCCGGCGCTGCGCCGCCAGCGGCTGCCGCCCGACCGTCGGTTCGGCGGTGTCTGGTTCGACCGTGTCCGCCGTCGGCAGTTCGTCCCGGGACCGGAGTTCGGTCAGCCGGAGTTCGGCCGCCTGGGCTTCGTTCAGTTGGGTGAGTGCCTTACCGGCCAGCGCCCGTCGATGGGCGAGGTACCGGCGGATGATCAGCGACCGCTCCGGGTGCCGGGCCAGCCAGCCCTCGCCGGCCCGGAGCAGCTTGTCGATCTCGTCGGGGGCGACCCAGTAGTGCTTGGCGTCGTCGAGCACGGGAAGCAGGACGTAGAGATGGTTGAGTGCGTCGGCGAGCCGTACCGAACCGGTCAGCTTGAGATCGACGTACCGGCTGGCACCCCAGGACGGATGCTGGTCGTCGAGCGGGATCGCCGTGGCGGAGACGGTCCAGCCCAGCGGGGTGAACAGCCGATCGGCCAGGTCCGCCCCGCCTCGGCAGCGGAGCACCGGTACGCCGATCTCCAGCGGAATGGGCGTGCCGGTCAACTCCGGGCGGTCCTTCGACGTACCCCGCAGGGCGGACCGGAACACCTTGGCCAGCGCGGACGCCAGCAGGCTGGAGGCGGCGTACGGCCGGTCGTTGACGTACTGGCCGAGGGTGAAGCCCTCGGGTGCCGTACCCCGGCCGTTGTCCCTGCCCCGGCCAGGAGCCAGCCGGAGCGGGTCGACGTCGAGCAGCAGGGCAGCGGTGCAACGCGCCTCGGTCGCTTCCGGATAGAACACATGGACGGTGCCGGTCGGCACGTCGAAGGAGTGCGTCCGGTCCGGGTGCTTGACCAGCAGATAGCCGAGGTCGGTGGCCGGCTGGTGGGTGGTGGAGACGGTGAGCAGCACGCCGGACATCATGGCAGCCAGATCATCGATACGTCGTCCGTTTTCCCCGCTCCTTTCGTTGCGAACTGCCCGACCGGGTGATTCCACGGATCCGCAATGGTTGCCGGGGCTCGGTACGTCCAAGGAGGCGAGGACCTCTGGAGGTGTCCGTGACGTACGAGGAGTTCGCCGACTCCCGACTGGCGGCGTTACTGCGGTACGCGGTGATGTTGACCGGTGATCCACACCTGGCCCAGGACCTGGTGCAGGAAACGATGGTGCGGGTGCAGCTCAACTGGCGGCGGGTGGACCGGGCCGACTCACCCGAACGCTACGTACGCCGAATGCTGACGAACCAGTTCGTCGACTGGCGGCGGGGGTCCTGGGTCAGGCGGGTGCTGTTGCGGGCCGAGCCGGAGGAACTCGCCGTACCGACGGACCACGCCCAGACCACCGCGGACCGGGACCAACTCTGGTCCCAGCTGGCCCGGCTGCCGCGCCGGCAACGGGCGGCGTTGGTGCTGCGCTACTACGAGGACCTGCCCGATGCGGAGATCGCCGAGGTGCTCGGGTGCGCGGTCGGGACCGTGCGGTCCGCCATCTCCCGTGCGCTGGCCACGCTTCGCGCCGAACTAGTGGAGGCTTGCTGATGATCGAGGACGACCTGCGGGCCTCCTTTGCCCGACACGAGACGCTGACCCCGGATGCCGGCCCGGTACGGGACGCCATCAACAGCACAGCGGTACGTAGACGGCGGCGGCGGTTCGTGACCCGGATGGCCGGTGCTGCCGTGGCTGTTCTCGTGGCCGTGTCGATGCCGGTGTTGGGCCGTACGCTCATGGCGGCTCCGACCCCGGTGCCGGAGACGGTCGGCAGCGTGCCCACGGCGGACCCGTCGGCTGCCGCGCTTCCCGACTCCGCGTTGAACTTCCTGCTGATCGGCGTCGACGGGGAAGCGGGTGGCCGGGACGTCAGCGATCGCGCCGACTCGGTGTTGATCGTGCACGTGCCCCGGGACCGGAGCCGGATGTACCTGGTCTCGCTGCCCAGGGATCTGGGGGTGGAGATTCCTGGGCACGGCTTCGGCAAGCTGAATGCGGCGTTCTTCCACGGCAGCCACCGGCCGGGCACCAGGTCGGATCTACGGGGTGGAGCTCGCCTGACGGTCCAAACCGTGACCAACCTGACCGGACTCCGCTTCGACGGAAGTGCAACGCTGACCTTTTCCGGCTTACGTGGCATCACCGACGCTGTCGGCGGAGTCCGGCTGTGTCTGCCCAGGAAGGTGCAGTCGGTCCACACCAAGCGGGTCTTCCCGGCCGGCTGCCAGCAACTCGACGGCGCCGCCTCGCTGGACCTGCTCCGGCAGCGCTACCGGTTGTCCGAGGGGGCGCATGAGCGGGACCGCAACGGTCAACGGTTCACCCGGGCGATACTGACGAAGGTGTCGCCGACGTCGGACGGACTCGATCTGGCCAGGTCGATGGCGATCCTTGCGGCGGTCGACGACGGGGTGGTGCTGGATACCGGCACCCTGCCCATGGCCGGTCTGTTCGCCGCCCTGCAACGGACGTCCACGGTCGATCCGGTGGGGATCGGCTGGACCTATCGGGCCGAGTCGAAGGACGGACAGATCTTCGAGCGGCTCGATCCGTTGGTGAGTGGCAGCCTGTTCGAGGCACTCCGCCGTGACACCCTCGCCGCCTGGACGGCGCAGCATCCGGCCCAGCTGACCAGGTGGCAGTAGCCGGTCAGCGGTAGTCGTCCTCCGGGCCGATGATCCGGGCCTGCTCCAGCGCGTCCCACTCGGCGACTTCGAGGCCCCGATGCACGACAGGTTCGTCCTCGGCCGGATCGGCGACGATCGTCTGCTCGGCGACGTCGTCCGCCGACGCCTCCAGGTCCCGTTCCTCGGGCACCAGGTGGTCACCGGGCGCGAACTCCTCGTCGGGCTGGGTCATCGTCGCCTCCTTCCGGCCGTCGGCTGAGCCGGGTAGCCTGCCCCACCGGGATAATCCGCCCCTACCGGACAGATTGCCACCCGGGTAGGTCCACCGTACGGGTTCT
This sequence comes from Micromonospora sonneratiae, assembly GCF_042679305.1. Classification (NCBI taxonomy): domain Bacteria; kingdom Bacillati; phylum Actinomycetota; class Actinomycetes; order Micromonosporales; family Micromonosporaceae; genus Micromonospora; species Micromonospora sonneratiae. The sequence goes on from NZ_JBHTMP010000017.1 coordinate 32,244, forward strand.
GCCGTCTTCCCGCCGTCGCTGGCGCCCGGACACGGCCGTACCCGGATTAACACGGCTCGTACCCGGATTCTCCGGATGTTGCCCGTACCCGGACCCTGCGACGTTGCTCGTGTCCGGACTCCTTGCCCAGGGGCGTCCGGCGGCAAACACCGGACGCAATGCCGGTGGCCGGCCCGCTGCCGGTCAGGGACCGGTTACTTCCGGCTGGCCGGGCGGGTCGTCCGTGGTTGGTGGATCAGTCGCGGGATTGGCTTACCGAGGGCCGGTGGGAGTGACAAGATGGGAAAATGGGCTTCCTGATCCGGCTCGTGATCACAGCGATCGCGTTGTGGATCACTACCCTGGTGGTGCCCGGCATCGAGGTGAGTGGCCGGTCCGCCGGGGTCAATGCGCTGACGTTGCTGGCGGTTGCGTTGATCTTCGGCATCGTCAACGCGGTGCTGAAACCGATCATCAAGGTGGTCGGCTGTGTGTTCTACCTCCTTACGTTGGGTCTGATCGCGCTGGTCGTCAACGCGTTGCTCTTCCTGCTGACCGACTGGATCGCCGGCCAACTCGACCTGCCGTTCAAGGTGGATGGTTTCTGGCCGGCCTTTTGGGGTGCGATCGTGGTGGCGGTGGTCAGCTGGCTGATCAGCCTGGTGATCCCGGAACCGTCGGATTAGGGCTGCCCCGATCGTCGAGGCCAGGCGAGGAAGCGCGGGATCCGGGTCGGTTGTGCCGGCTCGGACGCTCTACGGGATACTGCCCGCGGAGGACAGCGCGGTCCGGCGCACCCATGGAAGACAGCGGCCGTCGTGGCCGAGAGCGGTTAGTAAGGAGCGTTTGACATGCCCATCGCTTCCCCCGAGGTCTACGCCGAGATGCTCGACCGTGCCAAGGCCGGCCGGTACGCGTATCCCGCGATCAACGTGACGTCCTCGCAGACCCTCAACGCCGCCCTGAAGGGCTTCGCCGACGCAGAGAGCGACGGCATCATCCAGGTGTCCACCGGTGGCGCGGAGTACCTCTCCGGTCCGAGCATCAAGGACATGGTCAGCGGTGCGGTCGCCTTCGCTGCGTACGCCCGCGAGGTGGCCAAGAACTACCCGGTGAACATCGCGTTGCACACCGACCACTGCCCCAAGGACAAGCTGGACAAGTTCGTCCGTCCGCTGATGCAGATCTCGAAGGAGCGGGTGGCGCGCGGTGAGGAGCCGCTGTTCCAGTCGCACATGTGGGACGGCTCCGCCGTGCCGGTCGCCGAGAACCTGGAGATCGCCGCCGGGCTGCTGGACGAGGCCGCCCAGGCCAAGATCGTCCTGGAGATCGAGGTCGGCGTCGTCGGTGGTGAGGAGGATGGCGTCGAGAACGCCATCAACGACAAGCTCTACACCACCATCTCCGACGGTCTGGCCATGGTCGAGGCGCTCGGCCTCGGCGAGAAGGGCCGCTACATGGCGGCGCTGACCTTCGGCAACGTGCACGGCGTGTACAAGCCGGGCAACGTCAAGCTCCGCCCGGAGATCCTCCGGGAGATCCAGGACGCGGTCGCCGCCAAGTACGGCAAGGACAAGCCGCTCAGCCTGGTCTTCCACGGCGGGTCCGGTTCGCTGCTCTCCGAGATCCGCGAGGCGCTCGACTACGGCGTGGTGAAGATGAACATCGACACCGACACCCAGTACTGCTTCACCCGGCCGGTCGCGGACCACATGCTCCGCAACTACGACGGCGTGCTGAAGGTGGATGGCGAGGTCGGCAACAAGAAGCTGTACGACCCGCGGGTCTGGGGCAAGCAGGCTGAGGCGGGCATGGCCCAGCGGGTCGTCGAGGCGTGTGAGCACCTGCGCTCGACGGGCACCAAGCTCGGCAAGTAGGCGCTGAGCGCCCGCTGACAGCACACCGTACGGCCGGTTTCCCACCCGGGGAGCCGGCCGTAGGCCTTTCTGCCCGGGATCCCGTTCCGCCTGCTTTCCCCGGTAACCGGGTAACCGGGTAACCGGGTAACCGGGTAACCCGGGTAACCGGGTAACCCGGGTAACCCGGGTAACCCGGCAGCGTGCCGGGTAGGGGCACGGAAGAGGGCCCGGTGGCACAGGGCGACCAGGCCCTCCTGCCGGATCCTGGGGAGGGTTCCGGTCCCCTATTTCTAGTCGAGCCGATGGTCACCCGCACCGGCCGCTTGCGTGACGAACACCTCGGCCGTTCAGCCAACCAACCGCTCACACCACTCGCCACCGGGGTGCTGCGCCAGGTTGAATGGTCCGATGCAGAATCTGTTGCCCGAACCGCCTGCCACGCTCCTGCCCGGCGACCCGGCCGCCGAGGCGGCCCTCGCCCAAGCCGAGCAGGCGCAGACAGACGAGGCGTACGCCGCAGCTGCGGCACAGTTCCCGACCTTCAGCGCGGCCTGGGCTGCGCTGGCCGCGCGGGCCTTCGCCGCCGGCCAGGTCGTCCAGACGTACGCCTTCGCGCGGACCGGCTACCACCGGGGCCTGGACCAGCTGCGCCGTAGCGGCTGGAAGGGGCACGGTCCGGTACCGTGGGCGCATGGTCCCAACCGTGGCTTCCTGCGCTGCCTGCACCTGTTGTCCCGAGCTGCCGGCGAGATCGGTGAGTCGGACGAGGCAGCCCGGTGTGCCCAGTTCCTCCGCGACTGCGACCCGGCCGCAGGCGACGCGCTCGCCGGCAGCTGAGCCGGTCAGCCGGCAGTCGGGCAGGCCGAACCGATCCTCGCCCAGCCCCCTGCCGGCTCACTACCGCGTCAGCCCGACCTGCCACTACCTCAGCCTGACCCGCCACTACCGGCCGATCAGTCGCTGATCACGCCGGTTGGTGGCGTCGGTCTCCAGCTGATGCGTCCGTCCCCGGCTGAAGATCCTGGTTGCGCCCTACAGCCCCTCGGCCACGGCAGCGGCGATCTTCAACCAGGCATCCTTGGTGGCGGAGGAGAGCTGGCCGTACCGGATCGGCTCCCCGGCGTCGATCAGGCGTTCGTACGGGGCCAGTAGGACGGCTCTGGTCCGGGCCGCGAAGTGCTGTTGAATCGCCGGCAGGTCGATCTCCTTGCGTGACGGTGGCATCGACACGACCGTCACCGCCTGCCGGACCAGGCGCTGTCGTCCGCTCTGTTCGAGATGGTCGAGCATCCGCGCCGCAGTCTCGGCCGAGTCGTTCCGGGCCGACATGGTTATCAGTAGCTGGTCGGTCGCGTCGATCGCGGCCTGCCAGTTCTGTGCCCGTACGTTGTTACCGGTGTCCACGAAGATCAACTTGTAGAACCGGCTGACCACCTCACGGAGTTCGGCGAACGCGCTGGCCGTCAGCATCTCGCCACCGGTGGCGGACTCGTCGGAGGCGAGTACGTCGAACATGCCCTCGCCCTGAGAACGGACATACTGGGACAGGTCGCCGACCCGCCCGTGCGCTCCCTGGAACTGGCCGAGATCGCGGAGCAGGTCGCGGACGGTACGGGCGTGGAAGTCCTGCTGCGCCCGCATCCCGAGGGTGCCCTGGGTCTCGTTGTTGTCCCAGGCCAGCACGTACCCGCCACGCCTCTGACCGAAGGTCATCGCCAGCAGCAGGATCGCCACGGTCTTACCGGCGCCGCCCTTGGGATTGACGACGGTCACCTGCCGCAGGCCGCCGAAGTTACGGCGGACGGTATCGATGTCCTGCCTGACCTCCTGCTCGTGCCGGCCGGGTGAGAGCCGTACCAGACCCAGCGAGGTCCGGTTGACCGCAGCCCGGAGGCCCATGGTGGCGACCGGGTCGGGTGGGCGGACCGCCCGGCGACGTGCGAACTCGTCGGCCGTCGGGGCCGAGTTTTCCGGCGTCCAGACTGGTTCGGGATAGGCCGGCCCGGGTTGGGGCGGCATCCGGACCACACCGGGGGCGTCCTGGAACGGCTGCTGCGGTACCGGGGTGACACCGGGATACCGCTCGCCCCGGGGACCGGGGATCCCCGGTGGCGTCGGTGGTCCGGGCGGTACGGCATCGCCCGGCCGGTACACCGGTGTCGGCCAACCGGGCATCGGTGCCGGCGGTCCGGGAGGTGCCGGCGGGTGCATGGACGGCGTGGGCGGATATCCGGCCGGAGTCGGGCGTGCGGGGCCGGGAGGAGCCGCAGGAGAACCGGTTCCGGCCGGACTGGTCGGGTGGGCCGCTGGCTCCGGTGCGGGCGGGTACGGTGCTCCGCCGGGCGGCGATACCGGGTGGGATCCGCCGCCGGGCGGCGATACCGGGTGGGATCCGCCCTGGGGCGGCGACTGCCGGGGCTCGGGAGCCCGGGGAACAGGTGGTGCGGCGGTGCCACGGGCCGTCGGCGGGCGCTGCGGAGGTTGCGCCCACGGCGACTGTGCGGCCTGCGGCAGGGTGGCAGGTCCTTCGGCGGGCTCGGGGCCACCGACCATCGGGGTGTCCATGGTGAACGGTTGGTCGAGGGTGACGGGCAGAGCGGCGCGGGTCGACGCTCTGCCAGCGACCGGGTCGGAGTTGGCCGACGGCTCGGAACCGGCTTCCGGGTCGGGACCCTGCTGATCCGGGGCAGCCGGCCGGTCGGTGTCCGACTCGGGCTGGTCACCGAGTTTCGGCTGCGGCTGGTCACTGGCGGGTGCTGCCGGAACACTCGGGTTGCCCGGGCCCAGGTCGGTGCCGGGGGACACCGGTGCGGTGGGGGGAGTTGGCGGCCCGACCACGGGCCAGGCGCGGGTGGGCAGGTCCGCCGGTGGCGTGCCCTGCTGGTTCGGCGGGACCGGGCCCGGCCCGGGCGGGTACGACGGCGGCCCGGGTGGCGTTGCCTGCTGGTTCGGCGGTCCGGGTGGGTAAGTCGGCGGCCCGGGCTGGTACGTCGGCGGACCGGGTGGGTACGACGGCGGACCGGGTGGGTACGACGGCGGTCCGGGCGGATAGACCGGGCCGGGTGGCGTGGCCTGCTGGTTCGGCGGGACCGGTCCGGGGACTGGCGGGTGGGCGAGGGGAGCGCCATGGCCGGGGTGACCGCCGTCGGGTTGTGGCTGCCCCGGACTTGCCCACGGCTCTGCCGCCAACTCGTCCGGTGCCCAGAACGGCTCGACATCGCGCTGTGGGATCGCTCCCTGACCTGGTACGTGAACCCGGTCCGTGTGCTCGTCCTGCACAGTCCACCTCCCCCTTCCTTGCCCGAGGATATGCCGGTCGATCAGTATCAGCCGGGCAGCGAAGCCAACCGCAGCCTCGCACAGGAGATCAGCGGTCGAACACCGCCCATGCGCCCGGCTCGATCCACCACGAGCGTTTCCGGCTCAGCTCGCCGGCCACCCCATCGTCCAGGTACGGCAGGCTGCCGTCGCGGGGCGTGATGGCGACAGCTCGCCCGCGAGCCCGCCGTACCTCGATGCGTACCCGCTTTTTACCTAACCGTGATCGGGTGACAACCGGAACGGCCACAGCGACCTCGATTACGCCGTTGGCGGGGTCGGCCCCGGTCAGCAGGGGAACCGGGTCGAGCGTGGCGTAGCCGTTGCCGTTGCCGACCGCGCAGGCCATGATCGGGTCGTCGCCCTCGGAGAGAACGGCGTCGTCGACCTCGACCCGACCACGCCAGGGCAACGGTCGGCCGTCCTCGTCGGCGCCACCGAGCAGGGCGCCGTCGAGGGTGACCGAGCCACCGTCGTTGCGGAGCAGGTCGAGCCGGCGGACCCGGCCGTCGAGTACGGCGGCGGCCACCTCCGCCGGATCACGGGGCAGTCCCAACTGTCCGGCCAGATCGGCGTGATCGCTGCTCCGGGCCGGGTCGAGGGGGAGGATCGCGACCGGTGGAAGGTCGGGAACGGTTCGGTTGCCGGCGAGGTCGGCGGGACGCCGGCTGGGCGGCGGGGCGTACCGGCGGACCAGCCGACGCATCACGGCCCGTAACTGTCCGTCACTGGCGGTAGCAACCACGAGTCGGGTCTTGCTGTCGTCGTCCGGCCAGGTGAGCCCGTCCGGCCGGGCGGGACCGTCAAGTCTGGATAGCACCGCGTCGATTTCCTTGTCGGAGTTCGCGGTGACCGTTTCGACCCGTGCACCCCGGGTCGTGAGAGCATCTGCGCAGTTCAGCACGGGTACGCGCGGTGTCTCTGCGCATTTTTCGTCGCCCGGTCCGGGTGCGGATCCGCAGCAGGCACCACCGCTGGCACAGCCTGCCGAGTCATCGCGACCGGCTCCGAGGGTGAGCAGCACCACGTCGTACACGTAGGTGTCCTCCTGCCTCTCACACGGCCTCTGCCGGCCGGGTCGTCACTTCTTGTTAATCTGGGCCCTCGGGCTCGCCGCGCGGTCGCCACCTGGCACCCGGGCCCCGTGAAGGCGGGTAGAAGATGCCAGCGATCGTGCTCATCGGAGCGCAGTGGGGCGACGAGGGCAAGGGCAAGGTTACCGACCTCCTCGGCGGGCGGGTCGACTATGTCGTCCGCTACTCGGGCGGTAACAATGCCGGACACACCGTGATCACTCCGGATGGGCAGAAGTACGCGCTGCACCTGATGCCGTCAGGCGCGCTGTCGCCCACCGCGATGATCGTGATCGGAAATGGTGTGGTGGTTGACCCGAAGGTGCTGCTCACCGAGATCGACGGGCTTGCCGAGCGGGGCGTCGACGTGTCCCGGTTGCGGATCTCCGGCGACGCGCACCTGATCATGCCGCACCACCGGGCGCTGGACCGGGTGGTCGAGCGTTACCTCGGCTCGTCGCGGATCGGTACGACCGGGCGCGGCATCGGCCCGGCGTACGGCGACAAGGTCGCCCGGATGGGTATCCGGCTCCAGGACCTGCTCGACCCGGGCATTCTGCGCAAGAAGCTGGAACTGGCGCTGCGCGAGAAGAACCAGCTCCTGTTCAAGGTCTACAACCGCAAGGCGCTCGACGTCGATGCGGTGATCGAGGAATACCTCGAGTACGCGGAGCGGCTGCGCCCGTACATCGCCGAGACCCGGGCGATGCTCTGGGACGCGCTGGACCGGGGCGAGACCGTCCTGTTGGAAGGCGCCCAGGCGACCATGCTGGATATGGACCACGGCACGTACCCGTTCGTGACCTCGTCCAACCCGACCGCCGGTGGGGCATGCGTGGGAGCGGGCATCCCGCCGACCGCGATCACGCAGGTCATCGGGGTGAGCAAGGCGTACACCACGCGGGTGGGCTCCGGCCCGTTCCCGACCGAGCTGTTCGACGACAACGGTGCCCACCTGCGCAAGGTCGGCGCGGAGTACGGCACCACCACCGGCCGCGAGCGCCGATGTGGCTGGTTCGACGCGGTGGTGGCCAGGTACGCCTGCCGACTCAACGGGATCACCGACCTCGTGATCACCAAGCTCGACGTGCTGACCGGGCTGGAGAAGGTGCCGATCTGCGTCGGTTACGAGATCGACGGTGAGCGGTTCGACGACATGCCGATGACGCAGACCGCCTTCCACCACGCCAAGCCGATCTACGAGGAGATGGACGGCTGGTGGGAGGACATCACCAAGGCGCGTACCGAGGCTGAGCTGCCGGAGAACGCCCGCCGTTACATCGCCCGGATCGAGGAGATCTGCGGCACCCGGGTCAGCGTGGTCGGGGTCGGCCCGGGCCGGGACGAGAACGTCATCCGCCACCCCCTCCTCCCCTGACCCACCCCACCCCTGCCCCTGCCCCTGCCCCTGCCCCTATGCGTTGATCATGAAGTTGTTGTCGCAAAAACCGGCGTGTCGCGGTGACAACTTCATGATCAACCCGGGCGGGCAACGCGGGTGGGGCGTGGGAAAGTTATCCACAGGGGGCGTTCCGTTACCCGGGGTTATCCACAGGGGCTTGGATTGATCTTTGCGGGCCGCGACAGTGGCCTCCATGGATTCGATGACGCTGATTCGGAAGATTGCCGCTAGCCAGGACGGGACCGTCACGCTCACCCAGGCGAACGCGGCTGGTCTGACCGTTCACGAGGTGCACCGACTGTGCCGTTCCGGACGTTGGCGTCGCCTGGCCAGAGCCGGCTATCTCGTTGATGCCGACCGGTACGCGGAGATCCCGCGCCGGGTACGCATCCGGGCCGCCGTCGCGTCGTTCGGCCGGAGTGCGGCGGCGGTGCTGGACACTGCCGCAGAGCTGCACGGGATCGCGGGCACTCGGCGGACGGAGGCGATTCACGTCTCCCTGCCAGGTCCAGCCGTCCGGCCCAGCCGGGACACCGATCCAGCTGTGATCATCCATCAACTGACCATCGGTGCGGCGCAGCTCTGCGACGTGGCGGGTATCCCGGTCACTCGTCCGGTGCGTACGGTTGCCGACATCATCGTCCGCGCGGACCGTTTCACGGCCGTCTCGGTGCTCGACTCGGCGGTCAACCGCCAGGTTGTCACGGCAGAGGAGTTCGCGATGATTCCGGGGCTGATCCGTGGCCGACGTGGTGCCGTCGCCGCTCGCGGTTACCTTGCCGAGTGCGATGGACGCGCCCAGTCGCCGCTGGAGACAAGGTTGAGGCTGCGGTGTGTGGACGGCAGGGTGGCGCCTGACGTGTTGCAGCATGAGGTTCGCGACCGGGACGGCTGTCTGCTCGGCGTCGGTGATCTGGCCTGGCTGGCGGCACGCCTGATCGGGGAGGCGGATGGCCGGGAGGTGCACGGCACGCCTGAGGCCGTCTACCAGGACCGGTGGCGGCAGAACCGGATCGTCAATGCCGGTTGGCGGATTCTGCGGTTCACCTGGGACGACACGATGCGGCCGGACTACATCCCGTTCGTCGTCCGGAATGCGCTCGCTGCCTCCCCTCTACCGCGTTGATCATGAAGCTGTTGTCCGAAACCGGCCCGATTCTGGACAACAACTTCATGATCAACGGGGAGGGAGGGGGGGCGCGTAGGATCGGGCATCGTGCGCGTACTTCTCATCGGAAGCGGCGGGCGGGAGCATGCGCTCGCGCTCGGCCTGGCCGCTGATCCCTCGGTCCAGCAGCTCACCGCCGCCCCGGGCAACCCCGGCATCGCCACCGTCGCCGAGTTGCGCCAGGTGGACGCCGTCGACCCGGCCAGCGTCGCCGCGCTTGCGGTGGAGACCGGCGCCGACCTCGTGGTGATCGGCCCGGAGGCCCCGCTGGTGGCCGGGGTCGCCGACGCCGTACGCGCCAAGGGCATCGCCTGCTTCGGCCCGTCCGCCGCCGCCGCGCAACTGGAGGGCTCGAAGGCGTTCGCCAAGGAGATCATGACGGCGGCCGGGGTGCCGACCGCCCGCGCCCCCACCTGCGTGACCGCCGAAGAGGCGGAACACGCGCTGGACGACTTCGGTGCGCCGTACGTGGTCAAGGACGACGGGCTGGCCGCCGGAAAGGGCGTGGTGGTGACCGACGACCGGGCCGTCGCGCTGGCCCACGCGGCTGCCTGTGAGCGGGTGGTGGTCGAGGAGTACCTCGCCGGACCCGAGGTTTCGCTGTTCGTGGTCACCGACGGCGAGGCAGCGGTGCCGCTGCTCCCGGCACAGGACTTCAAGCGGATCGGCGACGGCGACACCGGCCCGAACACGGGTGGCATGGGGGCGTACGCGCCACTGCCCTGGGCGCCGGCCGGACTGGTCGACGAGGTCATGCGCGACGTGGTGCATCCGACGCTGGCCGAGATGCGTCGCCGGGGCACGCCCTTCGCCGGCCTGCTCTACGTCGGCTTGGCGATCACCGCCACCGGTCCGAAGGTGATCGAGTTCAACGCCCGGTTCGGCGACCCGGAGACCCAGGTCGTACTCGCCCTGCTGGAGACGCCGCTGGCCGGGCTGCTGCACGCCGCCGCGACCGGCACGCTCGGCCAGCAGCCACCGCTGCGCTGGCGGCCGGGTTCGGCGGTCACCGTCGTGGTCGCCGCCGCGGGCTACCCGGACGCGCCGCGCACCGGTGATGTGATCACCGGTGCGGACCAGCCCGGGATCATCCACGCCGGCACCCGTCGGGACGCCGACGGTACGTTGCGCTCCTCGGGCGGCCGGGTCCTCTGTGGTACGGCCATCGGCCCGGATCTCACCGCTGCGCGGGAAGCGGCGTACGCCCTGGTCGACGGGGTTGGCCTGGCCGAGTCCCAGCATCGGCGGGACATCGCCCTGGCGGCGGCGCAGGGACGGATCCAGCCCCCGACCGCCGGCTGATGGTCCAGGCCGGGGGCTGAGGGCTCAGGCCCGGTCGTCGGGGCGGTCCCGGCGGGCGGTGGAGATCCACTGCTCGCCGAGCGGGACCGGTCCCTCGTCCAGCGGGGCGGTGACCGGGGCCGGCGGATGGATGGGTGGCTCGTCCAGGGCCTGTAGCGACGGCAGGGGAATGGCCACCAGCGCGACGACGAGCAGCGCCACGGCCAGGACCAGGAAGGCCGGCCGTACGCCGAGCCACTCCACGAGTGGTCCGGCCAGCAGATATCCGGCTGGCCCGGCGGCGTACGCGGACGAGGTCATCACCCCTACGACGCGCCCGCGCAGGTGCTCCGGCGTACGGGTCTGCATCGCGTAGTTGGCCAGCGGGTTGATCGGGCCGTACATCAGCCCGGTCGCCGCGGCCAGGGCGATCATCGCCGGGTACGGCGGCAGCGCGGCCAGCCCGACCAGGGCGATGCCGGTGCCGACCAGGGCGATCACGAACGCGGTACGGCGACGGATCCGGTGTCCCAGGCCACCGAAGAGGAGCGCCCCGACGATTCCGCCGGCGCTCATCGCCATCACGATGGTGCCCAGTCGGGACGGCGCACCCTGGGCGACGAAGTACGCCGGCAGGATGACGCCCTCCGACGGTAGGTAGAGCGCCACGAGTGCCATGGTCAGCAGGGCGATGGTTCGCAGCAGGCGGTCCCGCCAGACGAAGGTCAGGCCCTCGACGGTGCCGTGCCAGATGCCCGCTGGCCGGGTCTCGGGCCGTCCCGCCCCGGGCAGCCGTACTGCCGCGATCAGCAGCATGGAGAGTACGAAGCCGGCGGCGGTCACCCAGAGGGTGCGTTCCGGGCCGAAGGCGGCGATGAGTACGCCACCGACGCCGGGGCCGACGAGGAAGGCGACACCCCACATCGCCTCGTGGACGCTGTTGGCCCGGTCGATCCGCCAGCGTGCCGCCGCGGCGGCGGCCGGCAGCATGGTCTCCCGTGCGGTGAGCCCGGCCGGGTCGAAGACCGCGCCGAGCACGGCCAGTACGACGATGGCGGCGATGTTCAGCCCGAGGGTGGCGTCCAGGATCGGGATCGCCGCGACCGAGGCGGCCGACAGGGCGTCGGAGACGATCGAGGTCCGCCGCCGACCGAGCAGGTCGACCACGGTCCCGGAGAGCAGACTGGAGACCAGCAGTGGCAGGGCGGTGGCCGCCGCGACGATACCGGCGGCGGTCGGGCTGCCGGTGCGTTCCAGGACCAGCCAGGGCAGCGCGACGGTGGCCACCCCGTTTCCGGTGCCGGAGAGCAGCGTCGCCGCCTCGACCAGCAGGAGCGGGCCCAGGCGGCGGGCGGGCGGTCCAGGGGTCGCCGGCGGCCGGCGGCTGGCCATCGGGCATCTCTCCTTCGACTTGTCGGCCACGGGGACGGACTTCTCGTCCACCGGGACCCGGCTCAGCAGCGGACGGGCGCGATTGACAGAGCATGTCATGATCGCCGTGCCGATGCGGATGAGAAACGGTTTCACCTGCTCCGAGTGGGTGCGCCGGGGGCGGGTAGCTGGGAGGGCGACGGTTCGATGGGTGGGTTCGCCAGCGCGGTGCTCGACTTCCCGACCGTCGTCTTCACGTTCCTGCTGGTGGTCGTCATCGGCTATTGGCTGCTCGTGCTGGTCGGCGTGGTCGACCTCGACGGTGACGCCGAAGCCGGCGGATCGGTGAACCTTCTGGCCGGGCTCGGGCTCGGCGGGCTTCCGGCCACAGTGGTCCTGTCACTTCTGATCGCGGTGGCGTGGTTCGTCAGCCTCGTCGGCACCGTGCTGCTCGACATACTCCTCGGGCTGACCGGACTCGTCCTGGTCGTGCTCTCGGTTTTCGTGCTGGTGGTGGCGCTGGTCTGCGCCTGGTCGGTCACCCGGTTGCTGGTGATACCGCTGCGCCACCTGTTCCCGTCCAGCGCGGGCCCTTCCCGTACCGCCTTTGTCGGCAGGTTCTGTGTCATCCGTACCGGTCGGGTGACGGTCGACTTCGGCCAGGCCGAGGTGACGGCGGAGGACGGGTCGTCCGCTGTCGTCCAGGTGCGGCAGACCGGCGACGAATCCCTTGGTGCTGGCAGCACCGCCCTCATCTACGACTACGACGCTGACGGCGAGTTCTTCTGGGTCACGGCCATCGACGCCGAACTCCGCCCGGGCCACTCGCCCCATCGACCGAAGGAAATTTGATGGAAGTAATCACCACCGGGCTCGGCGTTCTGTTGGGTGTCATCCTTCTTGTCGTCATCTGCATCATGTTCATCGTCAGCCGACTGTTCCGGAAGGTGGAGCAGGGCAAGGCCCTGATCATCTCCAAGGTCCGGCGGGTCGACGTGACGTTCACCGGCGCGGTGGTCCTGCCGGTGCTGCACAAGGCCGAGATCATGGACATCTCGGTGAAGACCATCGACATCGAGCGGACCGGCAACGAGGGCCTGATCTGCCGGGACAACATCCGGGCCGACATCCGGATCACCTTCTTCGTGCGGGTCAACAAGACCACCGAGGACGTGGTCAAGGTGGCTCAGGCGATCGGTACGGCCCGGGCCAGTGACCGGGAGACCCTGCAGGAGCTGTTCAACGCGAAGTTCTCCGAGGCGCTGAAGACGGTCGGTAAGCAGCTGGACTTCGTCGACCTCTACACCAAGCGGGACGAGTTCCGCGACCGGATCATCCAGGTCATCGGCACCGACCTCAACGGTTACAGCCTTGAGGACGCCGCCATCGACTTCCTGGAGCAGACCCCGCTGGCCCAGCTCGACGCCGCCAACATCCTGGACGCGCAGGGCATTCGCAAGATCACTGAGCTGACCGCGATCGAGCACGTCCGTACCAACGAGTTCCAGCGCAACGAACAGAAGGAGATCACCCGCCAGAACGTCGACGCCCGGGAGGCCATCCTGGAGCTGGAACGCCGGCAGGCCGACGCCGAGATCAAGCAGCGCCGCGAGATCGAGACGATGCGGGCCAGGGAAGAAGCGGAGATTTCCCGGGTACGGGCCGAGGAGCGGCTCAAGGCCGAGTCGGCCGGTATCCGTACCGACGAGCAGCTCGGCGTCCAGCAGGAGAACCTGGCCCGGGAGATCGCCGTCGCGGAGAAGAACCGGGAACGGGTCATCGCGATCGAGACCGAGCGGATCGAGAAGGACCGGCTGCTGGAGGTCATCGCCCGGCAGCGGGAGACCGAACTCTCCACCATCGCCAAGGACAAGGAGGTGGAGGCGGAGAAGCGGTCCATCGCCGAGGTGGTCCGGGAGCGGATCGCGGTGGAGAAGACGGTCGCCGAGCAGGAGGAGAACATCAAGCGCCTGCGGGTGGTCGAGGAGGCCGAGCGGACCCGGCAGGCGGTGGTGATCCAGGCCGAGGCGGAGGCGCAGGAGAACCTGGTCAAGGACATCAAGGCCGCCGAGGCGGCCGAGCAGGCGGCCAAGCACCGGGCCCGGGAGCAGATGGTGCTGGCCGAGGCCCGCCAGCAGGCGGCCGAGTTGGAGACCCGGGCGAAGATCCGGCTGGCCGAGGGCCTACAGGCCGAGGCGGCTGCCGCAGGCCTGGCCGAGGTGCAGGTACGCGAGCGGGGTGCCGAGGCGATCGAGCGGGTCGGCCGGGCCGAGGCGATCGTCGAGCGGGAGAAGGCGCTGGCGGTGGCCGAGGCGGTACGGGAGAAGCTCAAGGGCGAGGCCGAGGGTCTGACCGAGAAGGCAGCCGCGATGGCGGCCCTCGACGACGCGACCCGTGACCACGAGGAGTACCGCCTGCGGTTGGAGGCGGAGAAGGAGATCCGCCTGGCCGGCATCGACGTGCAGCGGCAGGTCGCCGAGGCGCAGGCCAAGGTGGTGGCGGCCGGCCTGGAGAAGGCCAACATCGACATCGTCGGTGGCGACACGGTCTTCTTCGACCGGCTGATGGGCTCGATCACGCTCGGCAAGAGCGTCGACGGTTTCGTCCAGCACTCCGACGTCGCCCAGACCCTGGCGCGGCCGTGGCTGGACGGATCCTCGAACTTCACCGACGACCTGGGCAAACTGCTCGGCGCGCTGAACACCGCCGACGTGCAGAACCTCACCGTCTCCGCGTTCCTGATGCAGCAGATCAAGGCCGGTGGGTCGAACGCGGACAAGCTGCGGGAGCTGCTGACCGCCGCGCAGCGCCTCGGTGTGGCGGAGGCGCCGGTGGCCGCCCTCACCGGCGCGAAGAAGTGACGCCCGGGTGGCTGAGTTCGTGACCGGGTCCACCACCGTCGAATCGGGCGACCAGAACCGGACCGCCGACCAGGCGGGGATGGACGCCGGCACCTACGACGTACTCCGGAACCGGCTGGCGGAACGCGCCACGGAGCTGGCCCGCCGGGCCGAGCAGCTCAACGCCCGACGGCTGGACGTCTTCGGCGGCACCGAGCTGCGGCTGCTCGGCACCGAGCGGATCCGTACGCAGCACAACTGCGTACCCCGCGACATCGTGTCGGTCGGCGGGCTGATGCTGTTCGGCTACAACGTGTTCATCGGGCTGAAGCCCGAGACGACGGTGGACGACGTCTTCTCGCTGCACCGGTTCACCCGCGAGGCGGCCCCGGACACCGGCGGCGGGGAGGTCTTCCGGTTCGCCGAGGTGGACCCGGTCGAGCTTCCCGAACTGCTACGTGACCAGCAGTTCGAGCGCGACTTCGGCGAACTCTACCGGTACTACCGGGAGACCCGGCTGCTGCAACTACGGCGGACCGACGGCCGGCTGCTGGCCATCTTCCAGACCGGTCCGCGTACCGAGGACATCCGGGTCCTGCGCTGGCGGGTCGACGCCGACGGGACGATCGGCTACCTCGACAACCGGGGCGAGCGCGACCACGTGTTCCCGCCCGCGCACGACTTCGAGTGGATCGAGACCACTCGTGAGGACCACGTGCTCGGTCGGCACCCGCACATCTCGATCCGGGGCGAGGTGTTCGTCGAGACGGTCGGCGGCAACCTCACCGTGAAGATCGAGAACAACACGGAGACCGGCGAGGGCATCTACGGCGAGCCGGTGGACGAGCCGCTACAGAGCCTGGCCGACGCCGACATCCACTACGCCGTCGTCGGTCCGCTGATCCTGCTCCGGATCCGGCCGTACAAGGAGACCGAGTGGCGGCACCTGGTCTTCAACACGACCACCAAGACGGTCGTACGTCTGGACGGCATCGGACAGGCCTGTCAGCGGTTGCCGGAGGACCACGGGATCATCTTCCCCGGGGGCTACTACCTGGCCACCGGGGTCAGCCGGACCTTCGACACGGTGGTCGACGACCTCGAGTTCGAGCGGGTCATCCGGTCCACCAACGGGGAGGACGTGCTCTACGTCTTCCATGCCCGCAAGGACGGTCGCAGCCTGCTGCTGCCGTACAACGTGATCCGTAAGGAGGTCGCCACCCCGGTTCCCTGCCACGGCTACTCGCTCTTCGACGACGGCACGCTGGTGGTGTTCCGGGCGACCTCCGAGGAGCCGACCCGGGTCCACCCGATGCAGATCTGGCAGACCCCGTACCTGTCCGACACCTACTCCGCCGCCCAGCCGGTCGGCAGTGGTCCGTTGGAGCGGGTCGGTAACGCAGACCTGGTACGCGGCATCTCGGACTGCCTGTCGGTGGCCCGGATGGTGGGCGAGATGACCCCGGCGGTCGGGGTGTTCGAGGCACTGATCGCCGGGTGCACCCGGGCCTTCGACCACTACCACTGGCTCGGCGACCCGGAACTGGACGACCTGGGCGGGCCGCTGGCCGAGGTCCGGGCGATCGCGCAGCAGGTCCTGGACGAGTTCGAGAAGGTCCAGTCGCTCACCGCACAGGCAGCGGCGACCCTGGAGGAAACCGCCGCCCGGATCGCCTCCCTGGTCCGCCGGGTACGCGGCGAAGCGCCGCTGACCGCCGACGACTGGGTACGCCAACTCGCCGGGCTGCGTCAGGCGCAGGGCCAGTTGGTGACCCTGCGTGAGCTGCGGTACGTCGACGCGGCCCGGATCGACCGGCTGGCCGCCGAACTGGCCGAGGAGTTGACCGCCGCCGCCCAGCGTGCGGTCCGGTTCCTCCAGCAGGAGGACGCCTTCGCCGACTACCACGTCGAGGTCGACCGGTTGGCCACGGCCGCCGGCGCGATCAGCACCGTGGCCGAGGCCGGGCCGGTCCGGGACCGGCTGGCCGAACAGGCCGAAGGGCTACAGATCGTCACCGAGGTGGTGGGCAGCCTCGACATCGCCGACGCGACCGTACGGACCGGCATCCTGGAGCAGGTCGCCGAGGTGCTGGGCGGGGTCAACCGGGTCCGGGCCACGTTGGACGGCCGTCGGGCGCAACTGCTGGCGGCAGAGGGGCGGGCCGGCTTCGCCGCCGAGTTCGCCCTGCTCGGGCAGGCGGTCACGGGTGCGCTGGCGGTGAGCGACACCGCCGAGAAGTGCGACGAGCAGCTGGGCCGGCTGCTGCTCCAGGTGGAGAACCTGGAGTCCCGCTTCGGCGAGTTCGACGACTTCCTCGCCGAGTTGGCGACCAGACGTACCGACATCTACGAGGCGTTCTCGTCGCGCAAGCAGGCACTGCTCGACGAGCGGGCGCGCCGGGCCGACCGGCTGGTGTCCTCGGCCGAGCGGATCCTGGTCAGCGTACGGCGTCGGGTCGGCGGGCTGCGTTCCCTCGACGAGGTGAACACCTACTTCGCCTCCGACCCGATGGTCACCAAGCTGCGCGGGGTGGCCGACGAGCTGCGTACCCTGGGCGACCAGGTGCGGGCCGACGAGCTGGAGGGGCAGGTCAAGGCCGCTCGCCAGGAGGCCGGCCGGACGCTGCGTGACCGGATCGACCTCTACCGCGACGGTGGTGACACGATCCGGTTGGGCCGGCACGCCTTCGCCGTCAACACCCAGTCGATCGACGTGACCCTGGTTCCGCACGACGGGCGGATGATGGTCGCCATCACCGGCACCGACTACCGCGCACCGGTACGGGACGAGGCGTTCGAGCAGACCCGGGCGTTCTGGGACCAGTTGCTGGTCTCCGAGTCCGCCGAGGTGTCCCGGGCGGAGTACCTGGCCACGTCGATCCTGGCCGAGGCGGAAGCCGGCACGTCGGGACTGACCCTCGACCTGCTGCACGAGACGGCGGTCGGCCCGGCCGGGTTGCGCGACCTGGTCCGCCGCGCGGCGGAGGGGCGGTACGACGAGGGCTACGAGCGGGGTGTGCACGATCACGACGCGGCCCTGATCCTCGATGCCCTGCTGCGTCTGCACACCGCGGCCGGGCTGCTGCGTTATCCGCCCGGGGCGCGGGCCGCCGCCCAGCTCTTCTGGGCGTACGGCACCGGGGACACGGCCCGGGCCGGGTGGTCGAGACGGGCCGCTTCCCTGGGCCGGGCCCGTGCCCGGTTCGGCCGTACGGCCGCCGTCGGTGAACTGTGCGCGGAACTGGCCGACGCGGCTACCGCGTACCTGCGCGAGGTCGGCCTCGACGACCAGTTGACCGCCGTCGACCTGGCCGGGGAGTACCTGTTCGAGGAGCTGGCGCGGGAATCGTCGGCCGGCATGGCTGCCGGGACGCCACGCGGGTTCGTGACCGGGGCCGGGGCGCGGACGCTGCTCGACCGGTTCCGTCGGACGCTGGGCGGGCCGCAGTCCAGGTCGACCAAGGAGTTCGACGACGACCTGCGGGCGCTCGGTGACGACCTTGCCGCCCGGCACCAGTTGGTCGTCGCCTGGCTGGAGGCCTACCTGGGCACCGTCCCGGCCGGCGCTGCCGCCGACCCGGGAGCCGGTGTCGCTGCTGATCCGGGAGCTGGCGTCGCCGCCGATCCGGGCGGTCTCTCCGCGTACGACCTGCCGGAGGCGGTCGCCATCGAGCTGTGCGGTGCCAGCCTGCCCCGGTACGAGTCGGCAGCCAACCTGTCGACGGAGGTGGGTGGGCTGTTGGCCACCCATCGGCGCATCGTCGGGTCGAACCTGACGCTGCGACTCGACGAGACCCTGGCCCGGACCCGACGGTTCCGCAACGAGCAGGTGCCGGCCTACCGGGCCTACCAGCAGCGCCGTAACGAACTGGTGGCCCGCGAACGGCAGCGGTTGCGGCTGGAGGAGCACCAGCCGAAGGTGATGAGCGCCTTCGTCCGTAACCGGCTGCTGGACGAGGTCTACCTGCCGTTGATCGGTGACAACCTGGCCCGGCAACTCGGCGCGGTGGGTGACGGCAAGCGGGTGGACCAGATGGGTCTGCTCCTGCTGATCTCGCCACCCGGCTACGGCAAGACGACCCTGATGGAGTACGTCGCCAGCCGGCTCGGCCTGGTGTTCGTCAAGGTCAACGGTCCGGCACTGGGCTCGGCCGTCACCTCGCTGGATCCGGCCGAGGCGCCCAACGCGACCGCCCGCCAGGAGGTCGAGAAGATCTCGTTCGCGCTGGAGGCGGGCAGCAACGTGCTGCTCTACCTGGACGACATCCAGCACACCTCGCCCGAGCTGTTGCAGAAGTTCATCTCGCTGTGCGACGGGCAGCGTCGGATGGAGGGGGTGTGGGACGGCCGCACCCGCACGTACGACCTGCGGGGCAAGCGGTTCGCCGTGTGCATGGCCGGCAACCCGTACACCGAGTCGGGGCAGCGCTTCCGGGTGCCGGACATGCTGGCCAACCGGGCCGACGTGTGGAATCTCGGTGACGTGCTCGCCGGGCGGGACGAGATCTTCGCGTTGAGCTACGTCGAGAACGCGCTCACCGCCAACCAGGTGCTGGCCCCGCTGTCCACGAGGGAACGCGGCGACGTGGAGCTGCTGGTCCGGCTGGCCCGGGGCGACGAGACGGTACGGGCGGACCAGTTGAGTCACCCGTACTCGCCGGTCGAGTTGGAGCAGATCGTCTCCGTACTGCGCAAGCTGCTGCGGGTCCAGCAGGTGGTGCTGACCAACAACCAGGCGTACATCGCGTCGGCCGCGCAGTCGGACGCGTCCCGTACCGAACCGCCGTTCCAGTTGCAGGGCTCCTACCGGAACATGAACAAGCTGGCGGAGCGGATCGTCCCGGTGATGAACGACGAGGAACTCGAGATGGTGATCGACGACCACTACCGGGGCGAGGCGCAGACCCTGGCCTCGGGGGCCGAGGCGAACCTGCTCAAGCTGGCTGAGTTGCGTGGCCGGCTCACCGCCGAGCAGGCCCGCAGGTGGGCCGAGGTGAAGGCCGGTTACCTGCGGGCCCGGGCGCTCGGCGGGGACCGGGACGATCCGGTGAGTCGTGCGGTCGGGGCACTCGGCCTGTTGGCCGACCGGGTCGGCGACGTGGAGTCGGCGATCCAGCAGGTGGGTGCCGGGGTACGCCGGGTCGAGGTGGGCGGAGCGGCCGGGTGAACCCGCATGCCCGGGTCAGGTCAGTGATCGGAGGGCCTCGGGCCGGTACGGGATGAGTTCGTCGTTCCGGCCGGAGCGGATCTTCTCCAGCCAGGCGGGATCGGTCAGGAGGGTACGTCCGGCTGCCACGAGGTCCGCCTCCTGGCGTTCCAGCAGGTCCACCACCGCCTGTAGGCCGGTGTTGTCCGCGTGCCGGAACTCCAGGAACTCCGTGCCGTCGAGCCCCACCGAGCCGACGGCGATCGTCGGGCGGCCGGAGAGCTTTCGGGTCCACCCGGCCAGGGTCAGTGGCGAGCCGGCGAATGCGGGCAGCCAGAACCGACGCGTCGAGCAGTGGAACGCGTCGACCCCGGCGGCCACCAGTGGGGCGAGGAATGCCGCCAGATCGGCTGGGGTTTCGACCAGCCGGGCCGCGTAGTCGCTGATCTTCCATTGCGAGAAGCGCAGGATGATCGGGTAGTCCGGTGCCACCACGCTTCGGCAGGCTGCCACGATGTCGGCGGCGAACCGGGTTCGGGCGACGAGATCCCCGCCGTAGCGGTCGGTACGCCGGTTGGTCCGTTCCCAGAAAAACTGGTCGATCAGGTAGCCGTGTCCGGCGTGCAGTTCGATGCCGTCGAAGCCGAGACGTTGGGCGTCGGCGGCGGCCCGGGCGAATGCCGCGATCACCTGCTCGATCTCTGTTTCGGTCATCGGCTCGGCAACCGGTTCACCGGTGAGGGACAGCCCCGACGGACCGATCGGCGGGACGCCCGGGTTGGGTTGGTCGTCGACCGTGCGATCGGTCCCGACGTGCCACAGTTGCGAGGCGATGCGTCCGCCAGCAGCGTGTACCGCCGAAACCACGTCAGCCCAGCCGGACAATGGCGCGGCACCGAACAGGCGTGGCACCCGGGGACTGCTGGCCGACGCCGGATGGTCGACCACCGTCCCCTCGGTGATGATCAGCCCGATGCCGTGCGCGGCCCGGCGGGCGTAGTACGCGGCGACGTCCGGGCCGGGTACGCCGTCCGGCGAGTAGTTGCGGGTCATCGGGGCCATCACCACCCGATTCGGTACGGTGAGCCGGCCGATCGTGAACGGGCGGAACAACGCCTCGACGGCGTTCGGGACGAGAGTGTTTCCGGACACTGGGATGACTTCTTTCACGCCACGTACGGGGTGGTGGCCTTCGCTTCGCGTAGCGCATGGCCCCACCAGGTGAGCTGGTCGAGGAGGGTTTTGGCGGCTGCGCCGCACTCGTCCGGCTGCCGGGGCGTCCCGTCGGCGTCGAACTGCTGCCACGCGTTCTGGAAGCTGACCGTGTCCCGGATGGTCACCGCATGCAGTTCGGCGAAGACCGGGCGCAGTGCCTCGACGGCCCGCAGGCCGCCACTGACGCCGCCATAGGAGACGAAGGCGACCGGCTTCGCGTGCCACTGCCGGTGGTGCCAGTCGATGGCGTTCTTCAACGATGCCGGGAAGCTGTGGTTGTACTCCGGGGTCACCACGACGAACGCGTCGGCGGCGGACAGCCGGGGAGACAGGTCCTGGAGGGCCCGAACGGCTTCCGGTGCCGCCTCGGCCCCGAATGCTGGCAGCACCATGGGGAGTGCGGACTCGGCCAGGTCGACGACGTCGACGATCAGGTCGGTGCGTTCGCGGGCCAGGCGGACGAACCAGTTCCCTACGGTCGGGCCGAACCGGCCCTCCCGGACGCTGCCGATCAACACGGCGAGTTGCAGAGGCTGACGAGACATGGTGATCCTCCGGAGCCGGCGGGCGTAGATCGTGGCCAGGCGTTCGGCCACCCCCTCGAAGGATCGAACCTGAACAAATGTTGAGGTCAAGTTACGCTGGTCAGCGTGCCCCCATCACCGGCGACCATCGAACTGTTGACCATCGGGGAACTGTCCGCCCGGAGCGGCGTTCCGCACTCGGCCCTACGGTTCTACGAGCGGCAGGGACTCGTCCACAGCCAGCGGACCACGGGGAACCAGCGTCGCTACCACCGCAGCACGCTGCGCCGGATCGCGTTCATCCGTGCTTCGCAGAACACGGGGATACCCCTGGCGGTGATCGGTGAGGTGCTGGCGCTGTTGCCCGCCGACGTGGCTCCGACCAAGGAGTTCTGGGACCGAGCCTCGGAGTGCTGGAGCAGGGAGATCAACGATCGCATCGCCCGGCTGGAGCGGATGCGCGACCGCTTCACCCGGTGCATCGGCTGCGGATGCCTGTCGTTCGACGAGTGTGCCCTGGTCAATCCGGGTGACCAACTCGCCGATCAGGGCCCGGGGCCGCATCGGCTGCTCGGGCCCTGATCCCTGCCGACTAGCGGGCGATGGCCCGGGAGATGACCAGGCGTTGGATCTCCGAGGTGCCCTCGAAGATGGTGTAGATCTTGGAGTCCCGGTACCAGCGTTCGACCGGGTGCTCCCGGAGGAAGCCGGCCCCGCCGAGGATCTGGACCGCCTTCTCGGTGACCGCCACGGCCACCTCACCGGCCTTGAGCTTGGCCATCGAGCCTTCGCCGGCCAGGAACGGGCGGTTGTTCCGGCCCATCCAGGCGGCCCGCCAGACGAGCAGTCGGGCGGCGTCGATCTCCATCTTCATGTCGGACAACGCGAAGGCGATGGCCTGGTTCTCGATGATCGGCCGCCCGAACTGGACCCGCTCCTTGGCGTACGCCAGGGCGTACTCGTACGCGGCGCGGGCGACGCCGAGCGCCTGCGCGCCGACGGTCGGGCGGGACAGTTCGAATGTCCGCATGGCGGCCTGGCTGGCGGTGCGTTGCCCGGACCGGGCCCGGTCCAGCCGTTCCTGTAGCTTCTCGGGGCCACCGAGCAGGCAGCGTCCCGGTACGCGTACGTCGTCGAGGAAGATGTCGGCGGTGTGCGAGGCGCGTAGGCCGAGTTTGGCGAGTTTCCGCGTCGAGGCGAGGCCGGGCGTGTCGGGTGGTACGACGAACGCGGCCTGCCCCCGGGAGCCGAGTGTCGGGTCGACCGCCGCGGTGACCACGTGCACGTTGGCGATACCGCCGTTGGTGGCGTACGCCTTCTGCCCGGTCAGCACCCACTCGTCGGTGGCCGCGTCGTAGACCGCCCGGGTGCGCATGGCGGCCACGTCGGAGCCGGCTTCCGGTTCGGTGGTGCAGAACGCGGCCACGGCCGGCTCGTCGACGGTGCCGAAGCACTGCGGCACCCATTCGATCAGTTGTTCCGGCGTGCCGCTGCCGTAGATGGCGGCTACGGCCAGGGAGGTGCCGAAGATGCTCAGGCCGATGCCGGCGTCGCCCCAGAAGAGCTCCTCGCTGGCGATCGGCAGGGACAGGCCGGTCGGGTCGGCCCAGCAGGTTGCCAGGAACTCGAAGCCGTATAGCCCGACCTTGGCCGCTTCCTGGATCACCGGCCAGGGGGTTTCCTCCCGGGCGTCCCACTCGGCGGCGGCCGGGCGCACGACCTCGCTGGCGAAGCCGTGCACCCAGTCGCGTAGATCCCGCTGTTCCTCGTTCAGATCGAGCGAGAACTCGGCCATCTCAGGCCTTGGGGATGTCGAACAGGTTGGCGATGTTGGCGGCCAGGCCCAGGTCACCCTTTGCCTTCAGCTTGCCGGTCATGAACATCATGACCGGGTTGGCGCCACCGGAGACGATCTTGAGGAACTCGACCGGGCCCATGGTGAGGGCCAGCTTCGGCTCGCGCTCCGGGCTGGCCGGCACGGTGCAGGTGCCGTTCTCGATGACGACCTCGTAGGTGTCGGAGCCCCCGTCGGCGCGGCCGGTGATGATCCAGTGGATGACGGCGTTGGTGGAGCCGGCCCGGTCGGCGCGGAACAGTGACGGCATCCGGCCGAAGACCTCGTCGAGGATCTTGCCGCGCAGGTCGCTCTGCATCACCTGGGCGATCTTGTCGTCCGGGGTGGATTTGACGAGCTGGGCGAACTGCTTGGGGTCGACCGAGGAGAAGTTGGCCGGGTCGAAGTCAGTCATTGAAGTCGCACCTTCCGGGACAAGATTAGTTACTACAGCGTAACCCTACGGGCGAGTAGGTAAGCTGACAAGGTGTCCACCACACCCACCTTCAAGCGGCTGCCGCGCGCCGTACGGGAACAACAGATGCTCGACGCGGCCGTCAAGGTGTTCTCCCGGCGTGGCTTCCATGCCGCCAGCATGGACGAGATTGCCGAGGATGCGGGGATTTCCAAGCCGATGGTCTACGCGTACCTAGGCACCAAGGAGGAACTCTTCGTCGCCTGCCTCCACCGCGAGGGCACCCGGATGATGGAGGCGATCGCTGGTGTGATCAATCCCGAAATGCCCGCTGACCAGCGGCTCTGGCACGGGCTGAGGGCGTTCTTCCGGTTCGTGGCGGCGCACCGCGACGGTTGGGTGGTGCTCTACCGTCAGGCCCGGGGTGAGCAGCCGTTCGCCGGCGAGTTGGCTGTGATGCGCGCCCGGATGGTCGAGGTGGTCGCCGGCATGCTCGACCGGGCACTGCGGGCGGACGGCCGCGAGGTCCGCGAGATCGATCTGGAGATCCAGGCGTACGCCCTGGTCGGCGCGAGTGAGTCGCTGGCCGACTGGCTGGCGGACCGCCCTGACGCGGACCCGGACCAGTTGGCCGCCCGGATGGTCAACATTGCCTGGCTGGGGGCCGGTCAGTTGCTGAGCGGCGAGGTGTGGCGTCGCCCCACCGAAGGCTAGGCCGGGGTGGTGCGTCGCCGGCTGCGCCACTTCGCGGCGTACGGCAGCGCGAACAGGTACAGGCCGGAGAACAGGAGCAGGGCGAGCGGGAGCAGCGGCAGGTAGGACATCCAGAGGGCGGGCTCCTTCTGGGCCAGGGCGACGAACGCGATGACGACGGTCACCGTGAAGGTGATGGAGAGCCAGCGGTGGATTTGCCGTACCCACTTGTTCCAGTTCAATGGGACCTCCTCGTCAGTGAGAAACCCCGACCCGCAGCGACCTGTCGGGTGGGATGTCGATGACGGTCACGCTAGCTGCGGTCCGATGACCGGTGCTTCTCGATTCCTGATCGGTCTGGTCGGCCGATCTGCCTTGCGTGGCGACGTCTCGGCAGCGTGCTGGCGGTGACGTGCCGCCTGGTGCGATCCCGGCCCTGCCGGCCCGTCGACTTCACCGGGACTGGCTGACCGGCACCGTCCCGAGCGGCACCGTCCCGACCGGCACCGGCGAGTCGGCCGGGGCCGGGTCCAGCAGTGGCCCTCTCACCGACTTGTCCTCGGCCGTGGGGCCGTGGGAGGTGAGCACCACCGGGCAGGCCAGCTCGTCCTCGACCGTGGCGACCCAGTCGCGGGGTGGTTCGTCGTACCCGGGTCGGGAGCGCAGCAGTCGACCGGTCAGCGCGGCCTGCCGGTCCAGGTCCCCGACCGGACCCGGTGCGAGCCGGTCCGTCCAGTCGTAGCGGCGACAGATCCGTAGCTGCGGACCGGCCAGGTCCAGGTGCGTCAGCGCCAGTCCGTCCACACCGCCGGCCACCTCCAGCGCGTACCGGTGGGCCACCGCGTCGAAGTGCCCGAACCGGAACCGGCCCTGCCACGGGTTGGTCGGGTTGCGCGGGTCGGCGAACGGCAGGGTCGGGTCCTCGGTCACCAGTGGCCCGGGACCGTGCCGGGTGGTGGCGGTACGCAGCACGCCGAGTCGGGTCGCCGTACCCGACATGCCGGCCTCCGCCAGCAGCCGCTCGGCGTTGGTGAACGTCGTCGTGCTCCACGTGGTGTACGGGTGGAAGCCGTGCCACTCGTCCAGCAGCACGCCCTGGGCGCCCTCGAAGACACAGGTCCCGGACCGCAGCAGCGTCGTCAGGTGATTGCCATCCACTATGGACACGCGCTCGGCGAAGGCGGTGAAGGCGGTGACACAGTCGTCCACCGGTGGGGCGTCCAGCGGGCCGAGTTCGGCGGTGAGCCGGTCACGCAGCGCGGCCAGCCGCTGGCGCAGCACGGCAGGCGTGACGCAGTCGCCCACCCGGGGTGCCTCGCCGGGGTACGCGAGGTCGTACGCCATCGTCTCGCCCACCCCCATGCCGCAGGAGCCGTGCCGGTCGGCTCCCCGGGCGACCTCGCGGGCCCGGTTCGCGGCCCGGTGGTACGGCGTGGTCAGCAGCGCCGCCCCGTCCACGGTGAGCCGGTCGAGCGCGTCCGGCACCCCGACGGCGGCGAGGTGGTCGGCCTCGACGGCCAGCGCCAGCGGGTCGACCACCATGAACCGGGACAGGTGGGTTCGCACACCGGGTCGGAACGTGCCCGCTCCGAACTGCGCGAAGGTGTGCCAGCGGCCGTCGGGCAGGACGACGTTGTGCGCCGCCTGCCCGCCCCCGTTGAAGCGGACCACCGCGTGGACCGGCCGTGTCGCACACAGCCAGTCCACGACGGTGCCCTTGCCGGCGTCCCCGTACCCGAGGTCGACCACGATCACATGGCTCACAGCCGGGTGATCCGATCCGCGTCGGCCCGGACGGCGGGCAGCGGTGACACCGTGGTCGCCCGCCGGTTGGTACCCACCCGGGCGAGTGCCTTCGACACCGTCCTGGTGGTGGCCGAGCCCGCCTCGTCGAGGTCGTGCAGGCCGGTGTCGAGGTCGACGGCACCCTCGGCGAGGCCGATGGTGAGCGCGATCGTCTCGCAGACCGCGTTCAGGTCGTCCAGTTCGAGGACGTTCTGACCGAGCAGGTCCCGCCAGAAGTCCAGCACCCGCGCGTCCCCGGCGTACCCGGTTCCGGCCGGCAGCAGGTAGTAGGTGTCGTACCTACGGGTCACCTCGTGGATCAGGTGGGCCAGCGGAACGGCCTCGGTCAACTCGTCGCCGATCAGCCTGCTCACCTCGCGCGGCTTGACCTCCGGGTAGGCCAGTTCGTCGCCGATGATGAACAGGTAGCCGCGGTGTCCCCGCCGCTCGAAACAGTCGATCGAGGTGTGCCGGGCCATGAAGTACAGGGCCAGCTCGTACGACTCGGTCATCTGCCCGCCGCCGCCGCCCTCCAGCACGATCCGGCCGAGGTCGTCGTCCATCCGGTTGTCGGACTCGAACTGCCCGACCTGGAGCGGTACCCGGTCGCAGGTGGCGTCGCCGATCGCGCCGAACATGATCTGCGGATCGCGGGCGTACCCCTTGCGTTGCAGCAGGCCGAGCAGTTGCGGGAGCTTGGTCTGGAGCACCCGGGGTATGCGACGCATCGAGCCGGTGACGTCGAAGAGGACGGCGATCGCCAACGACTCGGGGTGTTCGGCCGAGTCACGGCTCTCCCGTGCCGCGCCGGACGGGTCGAGCGCCGGGTGGACCGTACGCGCCCCGCTGTCGCTGTAGGCGAAGGCGCTGGTGCCGGTCGACCGCCGATAGCGGTCGGCCGCGTCGTACACGTCGGTGGACCAGGTTCCACTACCCATGTCAGCCTCCAGGTCGGGTTGGGAAGGATCGAATCCAGCGGACTCGAAGTCAGTGGGACGAGTCGGTGGTCAGGGAGAAGGGACGGAAGACGCGCGGTCCGTACAGGCGCTCGAGCACGTCGTCCAGCTCGCCGAGCAGCCGCCAGGCGTCGTCGGGTCGGGCGCGCAGCGCCCGTTGGGTGCAGCCGTCGGCGAAGGCCCGCAGCGCCCGAGGGATGCGGTCGCCCATCAGGTACGTCATGCAGCGCGTCGCCATGGCGATGTCGGTGCCCGGACCGGGCCGGTGTCGCGCCGGCACCTCGGGCGGGTACCAGTCGGCGTACGCCGGTACCAGCGCCGGGACGGTGTCCTCGCCGATCACCGAGTAGCACCAGTCGACGAGCACCACACCGTGCTCGGTGGGCTCGATGAGTACGTGGTCGGGCAGCACCGCGCCGTGCACCACGCCGGCCCGGTGAGCGAGACCGAGCGCGACCAGCAGCCGCCGCCACATCCAGGCCGCGTCCCGGGGGTCGAGTCCGTTCGGGTAGGCCCGGTGGACCTCGGCGAGGCTGTGCAGGTCGGGCGCGGTGGCGACCACGTTGATCACGCGTCGGGCGGCGGTCGCCGGGTCCCGGTGCCGGAACGTCTCGACCAGCCGGGGCACGTACGGCAGATAGCGGGGGTCGCCCCGCTCGGCCAGCGTGCGCAGGGCGGTGGCCTCGCGTTCCATCAGGTCGTTGTTGGTCGGGTCGCGGGGGAGTTTGAGCCAGCGGCCCGACCCGACGTCGTACAGGTCGGTCAGGTCGCCGACGTGTACGACGGCACCGAGGCGGTACGTCCCGACGATGGTGACCGCGTGCCGGGCCCGCCAGCGGGTGGTGACCCGGATGAACGCTTCGGTGGCGGCGGCCCGGTCGGCTGCGGTGGCGGTGCCGAGCCGATCCGGGTGCAGGGCGGTGACCAGCCGGCGGTACTGGCGGTCCGGCGCGACGCCGCCGAACAGTTCCTCGTCGGTGCGGGCCGTCGTGACGTGGCGTAGCGCCTCGACGAGGTTCACCGGATCGTCTCCTCCCGCGCCGGGCGCAGCAGCGCCGGATGCAGGAGTCGGGCGTCGCCGGCCCGGTAGAGCCGGGCCCGGGGGCCGCCGCGCGCCCCACCGCGTTCGGTGGTCACGCCGGTGCTCTCCACGAAGCCGGGCACCGAGAGCACCTTCCGGTGGAAGTTGCCGGCGTGCAGCGCATGCCCCCACACCGTCTCGTAGACGGCCCGCAGCTCACCGATGGTGAACTCGTCACCGAGGAAACGGGTGGCCAACGGGGTGTACTCCAGCTTGGACCGGGCCCGCTCCAGGCCGTCGGCGACGATTCGCTCATGGTCGAAGGCGAGTTGCCGGGTGGGCAGGTCGGCCACGGGTAGCCAGGCCGCGTCCTCGGCGTCGGTGCCGGCGGCGGGATCGGGCAGGTCGGGTGCGAACGCGAGATGGGCGACCGACACCACCCGCATCCGTGGGTCGCGGTCAGGTGCGCTGTAACTGGCCAACTGCTCCAGGTGTACGCGTCGCAGCCGCTCGCCGCCGAGCCCGGTCTCCTCGGCCAACTCGCGCCGTGCGCAGGCGGCCAGGTCCTCGTCCGGCCGTACGAAGCCGCCGGGCAGCGCCCAGAAACCCGAGTACGGCGGTTCGGCGCGACGGATCAGTAGCAGGTGCAGCGCGTCGTCACGGATGGTCAGCGCGACCACGTCGGCGGTCACCGCGACCGGGGGAAACGCCTGTGGGTCGTACGCGGCGAGGAAGTCCTCTTCGGTCACAGCGCCAGTTCTCCTCGTTCTGAGAAAATCTCAAGAAGAGAATAACTGGTGATCGTTTCGGCCACCAGTCCCCGGTACGGTCGACTACCTCGTGAACGGAGACCTCGGAAGCTGCGGCAGGGGTGGCCGATCACCCGCCTCGTCGATGACGGTGATCTGCCACCGGACGACCGGGGCTGCCAGCATCCGGCCGGCGTACCAGCCGAGGGTGCCGGCGGCGATGAGGATCGCCCCGGAGAGGTAGTAGACGGTCAGGTCGCCGAGGTCGACGGTATGGGCGACCCGGTTCAAGATGATCAGCAGCCCATCCCGATCCAGACAGTGCGGACCGCGGACCTCATACCGTCCGAAGTGTGTCAATGCAACCCCCAGGCTGGCACCGGTGCCAGCCTGGGGAAACGCATCCTCAGCGAGGCAGTGGTTCGAGCGCCTCGCCGGCCGACTCTGCTCGCCAGCCGCCAGGGGCCCGTGCCCCGGCACGAGGATGTCGAACACCTCGGACCGCATGCGTGAGCAGACCGAGGGCGGCGCATCCGGGTCGACGGTGCCGCTCCGCCAGCCCTGCCACATTCCGAAGGCCGCGACGATCAGGGCACCGGCGGTCAGCACGGCCAGCCGGGTCCTGCTCTCCGTTCCCATGTCGCCAGTGTCGGAGAGGAAGGCAAGTGTCGATGGAGGGCCGGATCACTCCGTCACTGGCAGGTCGTCCTGACGGATCGAGCCGATCAGGTGCGGTTTGCCGGAGGTCTCGTCGTACAGGGTGAAGTCGCGGTCGGCCGTCGTGCTGAACGCGACCGTGCCGGGCAACGTGATCGGCGTCTTGAACGACACGTCGACCGTGTACGCGTCGGGCAGCCGGCCGGCGAACGCCGCCAGGCACCGGGCCTTGCTCCACATGCCGTGCGCGATCGGGCGCGGGAAACCGAACATCCGGGCTCCCAGCCGGGAGGTGTGGATCGGGTTGTGGTCGCCGGAGACCCGGGCGTAGTCCGTACCCACCCGGCGATCCACCTGCCACCGGGCGGTAGCCGCCGGCGGTGCCGGTCGGTCCGCCGCCGCTGGCCGCTGGCCGTCCGTCGTCCGCTGCTCCCGGCTCAGGTACGTCGACACGCCCAGCCAGGCCACCACCCCGTCGATCGCTGCCGTGGCCACGACGTCGAACTGCTGTCCCCGGTCGTGCGGGCGCAGGTCGACGGCGCGTACCGACAGGTCGACGGGTTGTCCGGCGTCGATCGGCCAGTCCAGACTGATCCGGTTGGCCACATGGACCAGGCCGACCAGCGGGACGGGGAAGTCCGGCGCGGACATCAGTTGCAGGGCGAGGGGAAACGCCATCACGTGCAGGTACGTGGCCGGCAGCGTGTCGGTCAGCCGGAAACCACACACCCGGTCGTACGCGGCCAACCGGTCCCGGTCGACGGTGACGTTCCGGAGCAGGAGTTCGGAGTCGGGCAGGGTTTCGGGCCGGGGTGCCCGACCCGGCCAGGGGAGCAGCCCGACGGCCGCCCGACGGTGGAACGGCCCGGTTGCCGGCATTCTGGTCAGTTCGACAGTGGACATCTAAGCCCCCAGGAGGCTCTGGCCGCAGACGCGGACGACGTTGCCGGTCACGCCCCCGGACGCGGGCGAGGCGAACCAGGCGACGGTCTCAGCCACATCGACCGGCCGCCCGCCCTGCGCCATGCTGTTCATCCGTCGCCCGGCCTGCCGCAGCAGCGCCGGCATCCGGGCGGTCATCGCCGTCTCGATGAATCCGGGCGCGACCGCGTTGATGGTGATGCCCCGACCGACGAGCACCGGGGCCATCGACTGCACCAGCCCGATCACCCCGGCCTTGGAGGTGGCGTAGTTGGTCTGCCCCCGGTTGCCGGCGATGCCCGCGATCGAGGAGACCCCGATCAGCCGGCCGCCCGTCGGGATCAGGTCGCGGGCCAGCAGCACGTCGTTGATCCGCTCCTGGCTGGAGAGGTTGACCTCCAGCACCGAGTCCCACCAGGCCGGGTCCATCCGGGCGATCGTCTTGTCCCGGGTGATGCCGGCGTTGTGGACGACGATGTCCACCCGTCCGTGTCGGCCGGCGAAGTGGTTCGCCAGTCGGGTCGGCGCGTTGGCCGCGGTCAGGTCGAGCTGTAGCGCCGTACCCCGGATGGAGTTCGCGACCTCGGCCAGCGTGTCGCCGACGGGCGGTACGTCCAGCGCGACGACGTGCGCACCGTCGCGGGCCAGCACCCGGGCGATGGCCGCGCCGATTCCCTGCGCCGCGCCGGTGACCAGCGCGATCCTGCCGGCCAGTGGCCGGTCCCAGTCGACGTACGGCTGGTCGGCGGGCTGCCAGCCGACCCGGATCACCTGGCCGGAGACGTAGGCGGACCGGCCGGAGAGCAGGAAGCGCAGCGTCGACTCGATCGCGTACTCCGCGCCCGGGGTGACGTAGACGAGTTGGGCGGTCGTACCGCGCCCGAACTCCTTGCCGATGCTGCGGGTCAGGCCCTCCAGCGCCCGCTGGGCGGTGGCCTCCCGGGGTGACGCGCACACCTCGGGCGGGCTGCCGAGCACGATCACCCGGCCACTCGGTTGCAGGGTACGGGCGTGGGCGTGGAAGAAGTCGTAGAGCGGACGCAGCCCGGTCGAGTCGATGATCCCGGTCGCGTCGAAGATGAGCGCCGCGTTACGCGGCACCTGGTCGGTCCCGGGCTCGGCCGGTGCGATGGCCACCGTGGTTTCCGGACCAGCCGCTGCCGTGGCCTCCGACTCGGCTGATGTCGGTGCCGCCGGATCGGGTGAAGCCGGTGCCGCCGGATCGGTGGGTGTCGTCAGTGGATTCGCGACCGCCATGAGCGGGTCGCGTACCTCGACGCCGGCACCGCCGAGCAGAATGGCGACCGGTGCGCGCATCCGTCCGTTGGGTGCGGCGTCGAGCAGGACCGGGCCGGGGACCAGCGGGTCGCCGGGGCGGTATCGGCGCAGCCGGGGCGGGTCGGGCAAGCCGAGGCGTCTGACCAAGGCACGACCTGATCCGGAGCGGGCAAAGGTCGCGTACCTGTCGCTCATGGGCGTAGCCTACTCGTCAGTAGGGTAGTGGCAACCCGGGTTGGGAAGGGGAAACCGTGCAAACCGTACGTCGTGTCGCGGTCATCGGGGGTAACCGGATCCCGTTCGCCCGCTCGGGTGGACGCTACGCCAACGCATCGAACCAGGACATGCTCGGCGCGGCGCTGGATGGTCTGTTGGCCCGCTTCGGCCTCGCCGATCAGCGGGTCGGTGAGGTGGTTGCCGGGGCAGTGCTCAAACACTCCCGCGACTTTAACCTGACCCGCGAGGTGGTGCTCGGATCGCGGCTCGACCCGCACACCCCGGCGTACGACATCCAGCAGGCCTGCGGCACCGGGCTGGAAGCCGTGATTCTGGTGGCCAACAAGATCGCCCTCGGGCAGATCGAGGTCGGCATCGCCGGTGGCGTGGACACCACATCGGACGCCCCGTTGGCGGTCAACGAGGACTTCCGGCGTGCCCTGCTGAACATCAACCACTCCCGTACGGCCGCTGCCCGGCTCCGGGCCGCCACCCGGTTGCGTCCCACCCACCCGTTCCGGCCGGAGACCCCGCGCAACGCCGAGCCGCGTACCGGACTGTCCATGGGCGAACATGCCGCGATCACCGCCCGACAGTGGGGGATCAGCCGTGAGGCGCAGGACGAGTTCGCGCTGCGCTCGCACCAGCGGCTGGCCGCCGCCTACGATCGCGGCTTCTTCGACGACCTGATGACGCCGTACCTCGGGCTGACCCGGGACCAGAACCTGCGGCCGGACACCAGCCTGGAACGGCTGGCCGCCCTCAAGCCGGTCTTCGGCAACCGGGGGCCGGACGCCGCCCTGGCCACCATGACCGCCGGCAACTCCTCCCCGCTGACCGACGGCGCGTCGACCGTCCTGCTGGCCTCCGAGGAGTGGGCCGCCGAGCACCACTTGCCGGTGCTGGCGTACGTCACCTTCTCCGAGGTGGCTGCCGTCGACTTCGTACACGGCGACGAGGGGTTGCTGATGGCCCCGGCGTACGCCGTACCCCGGATGCTGGCCCGGGCCGGGCTGGCGCTGAGCGACTTCGACTACTACGAGATCCACGAGGCGTTCGCGTCGCAGGTGCTGGCCACCCTCGCCGCCTGGGAGTCGCCCGAGTTCTGCGAGAACCGGCTGGGGCTGGCCGCGCCGCTCGGACCGATCGACCGGAGCCGGCTCAACGTCAACGGCTCCTCCCTGGCCGCCGGGCACCCGTTCGCGGCAACCGGCGGGCGGCTGGTCGCCACCCTGGCCAAGCTGCTGGCCGAGCGGGGCTCGGGTCGCGGACTGATCTCCATCTGTGCCGCCGGTGGCCAGGGCGTGGTGGCGATCCTGGAACGCTGACCCGCGCGGTGGCCCGACTGTCCAACAACTGTTTGACGGTCGCCGGTCGGGCTTCCTAGACTCCCCAACATGTCTTTGGGAGATGGGTCGGCAGAGCGTGATCCGACCGTCGAGTTGCGGGCACTGGCCCATCCTGTCCGGCTGCGGATCCTCTCCCTGCTCACCGCGACGGAGATGACCGCCGCCGAGGTCGCCCGGGAGTTGGACCTCACCCACGCCAACGCCAGCTACCACCTGCGCCACCTGCTCGACGCCGGCGTCATCCAGATCGCTGGCGAGGAGCGCATCCGGGGCGGGGTCGCGAAACGCTACCGGTACGACGCGACGCGCGACTTCGACCGACGCCGGCCGTCGCCGGATGGTGCCGAACCGACCCGCGACCATCGCCTGCTCTACGCGACGCTCGCCACGGAACTGCGCCGTCGCAGCCAGCAGGCCCGCCGTTCGTCGAACAACTTCCTCACCGACGCCGAATTCTGGATCGACCCGGAGACCTGGCAGGCCGTACGGGAACAGATCGCCAACGCCGCCGAGACGTTGCACCGGGCGGCACAACCGCCCCGCGCCCCCGGAGCGGTCCGGGTGAGCGCCACCGTCGCGTTGTTCCAGATGGAGGACTGAGGTGGGCACCATGACATCCACGTTGGCGCCCCTGCGACACAGCGCCTTCCGCTACCTGGCTGCCGGCCGGTTCACCACGATGCTCGGCAACGCGATCGCACCGATCGCCCTGGCCTTCGCCGTACTCGACCTGACCGGCTCCGTACGCGATCTCGGGCTGGTCGTCGGTGCCCGGTCGTTGACCAACGTGCTGTTCCTGCTCTTCGGCGGGGTACTGGCCGACCGGCTGCCCCGGCAGGCGGTGATGGTGGTGGCCTGCACACTGGCCGGGGCCACCCAGGCGGCGGTCGCCACGTTGGTGCTGACCGACACCGCGACGATCCCACTGCTGATCGCGCTCGGTGCGGTCAACGGGGTGGTCACCGCGTTCGCGTTCCCGGCCGCTGCCGCACTGATGCCCCAGACCGTGCCGGCAGACCTGTTGCAGCCGGCCAACGCCCTCAACCGGCTCGGCGTCAACGCGGCCATGATCGGTGGTGCGTCGCTGGGTGGCATCCTGATCGCCGCTGTCGGCCCCGGCTGGGGGCTGGCCGTCGACGCGGCCACCTTCGCCCTGGCCGGGCTGACCTTCGCCCGGATCCGTGTCACCGGTGTCCGGGACCGGTCGACGTCCCGGCCCAGCACCTGGACCCAGTTGCGCGAGGGCTGGACCGAGTTCGCCTCGCACTCCTGGCTCTGGAGCGTGGTGCTCGGCTTCATGCTGATCAACGCGGCGTTGACCAGCGGGGTCAACGTCCTCGGTCCGGCCGTCGCGGACGACACGATCGGCCGACGGTCCTGGGGCATCGTGTTGGCCGTCCAGACCGCGGGCATGGTCGTCGGGGCACTGGTGGCGTTGCGGATCCGGGCCCGCCGACTGCTTCTGCTGGGGGTGGTCTGCATGATTGCCCAGGCGCCGGTGCTGGTGGCGCTGGCCTGGACCCCCCGGCTGGCCGTACTCCTGGTCGTCGGATTCGTCGCCGGCCTGACCATGGAGCAGTTCAGTGTCGCCTGGGAGACCTCGATGCAGCAGCACATCCCGGCTGACCGGCTGGCCCGGGTCTACTCGTACGACGCACTCGGTTCGTTCCTGGCCATTCCGATCGGGCAGATCGCCGTCGGCCCGGTGGCGTTGGCGATCGGCACCGGACCGACCCTGTTGGCCGCCGCTGGTCTCGTGGTACTGGCGGTGCTCGGCATGGTGGCCAGCCCGGGCGTACGTCGGCTGGAGAATGTCGCCCGGCCCAGCGTGACCGATCAGGTGCCGGCAGTAGCGGGAGCCGCCTGATCAGCCCGGCCGTGTCAAGGGTTGGTCACAGGGCGGTTGGTGGGCAGGCGCTGCGAGCAGGGATTTACTACCCTCGTCAGGTGACCACCACGCCACTGCCCCAGCCCGAGCCGGCGTTCATCCCGCCGTCCACCATGGAGCGACCGTCGGCCGTGCCCCGCCCCGGTCTCGGACGGGGCGCGCAGATCGGACTCGGCCTGGCGCTGCTGGCCCCCGCCCTGATCGCCCTGCTCTGGTCGTACGTGATCCCGTCCGTGTCGACCCTGCTCAAGAGCTTCCAGAAGGACAACCTGATCGGGCCGCCGAAATCCGTAGGTACGGCGAACTACGAGCAGTTCGCCGAGATCGGTCTTGGCTCGTTCGGGTTCGGCCTGCTGCTCGGCCTCGTACCGCTGCTGGTGGTGTTGGTCGTCGCGCCGCTACTGGCCTTCGTTGCCGATCGTGCCGGCCGCGTCGGCCGACTGGTCACCCGGGGGCTGCTGGCCGCCCCGCTGGCCTGCTACGCACCCACCGCACTCGCCACTGCGTGGCGGGCGTACCGGCTCGAGCCTGGCGCGTGGATGGAAAGCCCGTACGCCAGCACGCTCAGCATGGCCGCCGCGATGAGCTTCGGCCTGGTGGTCGCGGTCGCCGGCACCCTGTTCCTGAGTGCGGTACGGCGTCGTCCGGCGGGTGGCGGTGGGCGCGGGCTGGCGCTGCTGGCGGTTGGCGCCACCCTCGGCCTCGGGGTCGTCGCCGCTGCGCTGCAGTCCTCCACGTTGCAGTTCACCATCACCGGTGCGGGCACCGAGCGTGAGCTTGCCACGCCCACCTTCCTCGTCATGCAGCACGGCTTCCGGATGCTCAACATCGGACTGGCCGCAGCGGGATCCACCGTGCTCCTCGTGCTGCTGGCGCTACTCGGTCTGGTCGCCGTCGGACTGCTGATCCTCACCCGTACCCGGATCGAGTTCGACGGGTGGCGGGATCGCCCGGCACCGTCGACCGAGGCGGCGGCCGTGCAGCCGGCCGAAACAGCTTCGCAGCCGGCCGGGGTACCGGTGGCGCAGCCGACCGGGATGGTGGCGGTGGGACGCCGGTCCAACCCGGTCGCCCTGGTCCTGCTGGCCCTCGGGCTGGTGGTCTTCCTCGCTGTCGTGGGCTACGCACTGTGGCCGTGGTTGCGAAGTTTCTTCGGTGACACCGCGCCCCTGCCCGACCGGTTCTCGACCGGATCGGTGCTGGTCAACACCTGGGGGCCGACGCTGATCTCGGCGGTGGTCTCGGTGGGCATCGCCGCCCTCGGCGGCTTCGCGATCGGCGGTCTGCGCCCGCTGGGCCGCTTCAGCGAGGCGCTGCTGCTGTTGTTCGCCCCCTGGTTCTTCGTCGGCAGCGGTCCGCTGCTCATCGCCAACTACCTCCGGGCCCGCGATCTCGACCAGATCAACACGTTCATCGGGCTGATCCCGCCAAGCTGGGTGTCCATTCCCGCCCTGGTGGCGTTCACCCTGCTGTTCCGGGGGCAGCAGGCCCGTTGGCGGGCCGGCAGCGGCTTCGTGTCGAGCATGCTGCTGCCCGCGCTGCCGATGCTGGGGCTGGCCGGGCTGCTGACCTGGTTGCTGGCCGCGCAGGACCTGATCTGGCCGTACGCCGTCGCCCAGGCGGCAGAAATGCTGCCGGCACCGGTCGTGCTTCTCCTCACCGGTGGTACGAGTGCGTTCCGTGGTGGCGCGGCATCCGAGGCGATCGGCCTGGCCCTGCCGATTCCGATGGTGCTGTTGCTGTTGGCCGCCTTCGCGGCACTCCAGGTCTTCTACCTGGACCGGCTGGCCATCCGGGCCGGCCGGTCCGAGCAGCGGGCGTAAGGGAACAAGGCCAAGCGGTAACCGGAACGAGGCCAAGTAGTCAGCGGAACGAGGCCGAGACGTAGAAGGATCGACGACGCCAACGGCGAGGCTGCGGCGACGCCGCTATTCGGTGATGCCCCACCACTGTTTGACGTTGATGGCCGCGCCACCGGCGTTGTCCCCGAGGTTCGGGTCGTTGTAGGAGAAGACCAACTGCGAACTCGGGCCGGCACTGGAATAGGACATGCAACCGCTGTCGGTGCCGACCGGGAACCAGGCACCGGCACCGTAGGAGCGGCCGTTGGCGTGCAGCCACACCGATCCTGCGGTGACCTTGGCGATCAGCATGTACCGGGGCTCGCCGGGAGCGGGCCAGCCGCTGCCCGCCACCGGTAGCTCACCCGCGATGTTCTTGGTCGTACCCCAGTAGTCGATCCGGACGGTGCCGGCGGCGGTGATCCGCAGGGCGTCCTCGGTCTCCAGACCGGCCGGTGCCGCCCACGGCGTGTGCAGGTTGCCCGGCGCGAACCACGGTGCCTGGTCGGTGAACTGTGGGGCGAAGCTACGTCGGCAGCGGCCCAACGCCGTCTCGGTTGCCGAAGCTGGTAGGCCACCGCCAACCACAGCCAGTGTGATTGTCAGCGCGGCGGTG
The DNA here is from genome assembly GCF_042679305.1 of Micromonospora sonneratiae. Lineage (NCBI taxonomy): Bacteria > Bacillati > Actinomycetota > Actinomycetes > Micromonosporales > Micromonosporaceae > Micromonospora > Micromonospora sonneratiae. The sequence goes on from NZ_JBHTMP010000017.1 coordinate 69,639, forward strand.
GACACCGCCGAGATGGTCGATCTGATCCGCATGGTGCTTCCTCTCGCGTGGGTGGAAGGCAGCCGGTCCTGGTGCCGGACCTGACGCGCTCCTCGCTGTCGGGAGGTAGCGCCCATGCCACATGATGGGGCCCGTGTTCAAGAGGGATCGGGATCGCCGTAGGAAGAAGAAGACGAAGAAGAGCGATGCCTGCGACTACTGCGACTTCTGCGATCCCGGCTGCGGCGACTGCAATCTCGGGCTCTTCGCCGCACTGCTGACCGTGGGATCGGTCACCGCCCGGGTGGCCCCGGTGCCGCTGGCCGACCGGGCCGGCCGGGCCGCGATCCTCGGTTACCGACGGTGGCTGTCCCACCGCTGGCCGGGAACCTGCCGGTTCACCCCGACCTGTAGCGCGTACGGCCTGGCGGCGGTCGAGCGGTACGGGCTGGCCAGGGGCGGACGGTTGGCCGCCGACCGGGTCCGCCGCTGCCGTCCCGAGGTGCCCCGGGGCACCCACGACCCGCTGCCATAGGCGGCCCGAACGGCAGTGGGGAATCCCGGTGGGGAAGAATTCGGTGCGTGACGAGTATCCCGAACGTCCTTGCCAACCGGTACGCCTCGGCAGAACTGGCCGCCCTCTGGTCGCCGGAGGAGAAGATCCGGATGGAACGGCGGCTCTGGCTGGCCGTACTCCGGGCGCAGCGGGATCTCGGCATCGCGCTGCCCGACGGGGTGGTCGAGGCGTACGAGCGGGTGCTCGACCAGGTCGACCTAGCCTCGATCGCGGCCCGGGAGCGGGTCACCCGGCACGACGTGAAGGCGCGGATCGAGGAGTTCAGCGCGCTGGCCGGGCACGAGCACATCCACAAGGGCATGACCTCGCGGGACCTCACCGAGAACGTCGAGCAGCTACAGGTACGCCGCTCGCTGGAGCTGATCCGGGACCGGGTGGTCGCCACCCTGGCCCGGCTGGCCCGCCTGGCCGTGGAGCACTCCGACCTGGTGCTGACCGGCCGGTCGCACAACGTCGCGGCGCAGGCCACCACGCTGGGCAAGCGGTTCGCGTCGGCGGCCGAGGAACTGCTGATCGCGTACGAGCGGCTGGACGACCTGATCGACCGGTACCCGTTGCGTGGCATCAAGGGGCCGGTCGGCACCGCCGCCGACCAGCTCGACCTCTTCGACGGCGACCCGGAGAAGGTCGCCGAGCTTGAGCGCCGGGTCGCCACCCACCTCGGCTTCTCCCGGGTGCTGGACAGCGTCGGCCAGGTCTACCCGCGTTCGATCGATTTCGACGTGGTGTCCGCGTTGGCGCAGACGGCCGCCGCCCCGTCGTCGCTGGCGACGACCATCCGGCTGATGGTTGGCCAGGAGCTGGCCACCGAGGGCTTCAAGCCGGGGCAGGTCGGCTCCAGCGCCATGCCGCACAAGATGAACACCCGGTCCAGCGAGCGGGTCAACGGCTTCGCGGTGATCATCCGGGGTTACCTGTCGATGATCGGCGAGCTGGCCGGTGACCAGTGGAACGAGGGCGACGTCTCCTGCTCGGTGGTCCGCCGGGTGGCGCTACCGGACGCCTTCTTCGCCGCCGACGGGCTGTTCCAGACGTTCCTCACCGTGCTCGACGAGTTCGGCGCGTACCCGGCGGTGATCAACCGCGAGTTGGACCGGTTCCTGCCGTTCCTGGCGACCACGAAGATCCTGGTCGCGGCGGTACGTCGGGGCGTCGGCCGGGAGGTCGCCCACGAGGCGATCAAGGAGCACGCGGTCGGCGTGGCGCTGGCCATGCGGGAGCAGGGGGCGACCGAGAACGACCTGTTCGACCGGCTGGCCGCCGACGAACGGCTGGGCCTGACCCGTACCGAGATCGACAAACTGGTGGCCGACCGGGCCGACTTCGTCGGCGCGGCTCCGGCGCAGGTACGGGCGGTCGCCGGGCGGGTCGCCAACGTGGTCGCGGCGCACCCGGAGGCAGCCGCCTACCAACCCGCCCCGATCCTCTGACCGGGGCCGCCCACCGGGTGGCCGCCAGCTGCGGGGCGTGGGAGTCGGCTGCGCGGTGCGGTCGTCAGCTGCGGGGCGTTGGAGTGGTGGCCGCGCTGCCCAGGTCGGGGGCGCTGGCCGGCTCCGAGATGGCGCCCAGGCTGGAGCTGCTGGCCGGTTGAGCGGTGTCGGTGGCCGCCAGCGGCTGGTCCGGGGGCGGTACGTCCGCCACCGGGTACGCGATCACGGCGGTGCCGTACGCGCACAGCTCCATCCACATCTCGCCGACCTCGCGGTGGTCGAAGCGCATCCCGATCACCGCGTTGGCACCGAGGCGGCGGGCTTCCTCACCGAGTTTGACCACCGAGTCGGTACGCCATCGGGTCAGGTTCTCCGGCGCCTTCGGGTCGTACGCGCCACCGCGTAGGTTCTTGACGCCTTCCCGGTACGGGTTACGCGTCCGAGCCATCGATGACACTACTTCGCCAAGGATCTGGCGGATCTCGTAGCCAGGTAGATGGTCCATCGTCACGACCAGCACGTTGTCGATGTTGTCAGAGAAACTGGTGGCCCATTTGTGAGGTCTGCTCGCGTCGGCGTGTTCTGCGAAACGGCGCGGCGCGGACGCCCGGGGGGTTCCGGGGACGTCCGCGCCGCGACGATCACGAGTGGCTATACGCCGGACACCGAGGTGATCCAGGCCCGGCTGGCGGCGACACTGCCATAGTTCTGGATGCTCTGGCCGTCAGCGGTCGAAGCCACCCCAACCTGCGCACCGTTGTAGAACTCGGGCCCACCCGAGTCGCCCCGCCACGCGTTTCCGTTGATCCGGCTGCTGCGGATGGCCGGCCCGCCGTACGCGTCGGTCGCGCTGGTGCTGGTGACCCGTACGCTGGCGGTCTTGAGCTGGGACGACGCGGAGCAGCCGCTGTAGCAGGTCATGCCCCAGCCGTAGATCGAGTTGGTGGAGCCGATTGGCGGGTTGGCGCTGGCCAGCGTCACGTAGGTGGTGCTGACCGCGCTGTCGAGTTGGAGCAGGGCCAGGTCGTAGCGGGACGACGACGAGACGACGTTGCGGGTCACGCCGCCGGAGGCCCGGTAGACGCTGCCGACGCGTACCGACATGGTTCCGCTGACGCAGTGCCGTGCGGTGAGCACCCAGCGGGACGAGATGATCGTGCCGGAGCAGGTGAACGAGCCGTTGCTGAAGACGGCAGCGGCCCAGGGGGCCGAGGAAACCGTGCCGCCGCCGATGATCGGCTGCGGGCCGGCGGGGGCGGCCGAGGCGGTGGCGGGGGCGGCCAGCACGCCGGCGAGGGCGGTGGCGAACACTGCCGTGACGAAGCGCAAGCGCATGGATGGGCTCCTTCCGAGGGGTGGCACCCGGGGTCTCCGGGTCGGTGAGCCGCCGCAGGCGGTGACTTGTCCGCCGTACGGGTTGACGCAACGGAACGTTCGGCGTGAATGACCGGACGTTCCGACGCCACACGCTAGGACGAGCGCCATCCATTCACAAGTATCAAACAAAAGTTGACCATCCCGGTCGGGTCATACGAGCCGTCGACCGGGTCGTCACCTGGGTCGTCACCTGGGCCGTCGACCGGGCCGTCACCCGGGCTGTCGAGGCGTCGACCGGGTGGCGGAACTGGTGCTTGTTTGGTGGGGAAACAGGCTGTCTGCGTAAAAAGTAGGTAATACTGTTACGGAGGGGCTGGCGTCCCACGTCGCGCTCGTCCCGCACCCGGTCCGGCCGGGAAGGATCCCGATGACGTACGTACTCGTCGCGCTCGGCACGTTCGTCCTGATCCTGCCGGTGGAGCTGCCGGACAAGACCTTCGTCGCCACCCTCGTGCTCAGCACCCGCTATCACCCGTTGCCGGTCTGGCTCGGGGCGGTCACGGCGTTCGGGGTGCAGAGCGTCCTCGCGGTCGCGGCGGGCACCCTGTTCGCCCAACTGCCCCGGCTTCCGGTGGCGCTGGCCGCCGCAGGGCTGTTCGTGATCGGCGGAATGCTGCTGCTGCGCGGCGCGCGACAGGCGGACGCCATGGAGTCCGAGGAGGAACGGCGGTACGCCGACCAGGTTCCCGTGGGCCGGCGGGGCTGGCGGGCGGCCGGCGCGAGTTTTGTGGTGCTGTTCACTGCCGAGTGGGGGGACCTGTCCCAACTGCTCACCGCCGGACTGGTGGCCAGTGGGAAGCCACCGGTGGCCGTGTTCGTCGGATCATGGCTGGCGCTGGCGGTGGTCTCCGGCGCAGCTGTGCTGCTCGGCCGCTGGTTGTTGCGTAGGGTCCGGCTCTCCCTGGTGCGGTATGTCGGGGCCGGACTGTGCTTCGCGCTCGCTATGATCACTGCGTTCGGCGCACTCCGCTGAGCGCGGCGGTGCCCTTCGCCGGGCGCGGTGATGTGACCGATTTGGGGCGACAACCGTACCGCGGAGTAACCGGCTACCTGCCGCGTGCCGGGATGACCGGTGCGTCACCTGCTCTCCCTGCCAGGTACGCTGGCCTTGCTCGCCCCTCGAGGGGCCGGATCCCCAAACTCCGTACACAGTCAGGAGTGCCCCGTGCCTCGCGTCGTCGTCGACGTCATGCTCAAGCCGGAGATTCTTGATCCCCAGGGCCAGGCTGTCGCAAACGCGCTGCCGCGGCTGGGCGTCAACGATGTGTCCTCCGTACGTATCGGCCGCCGGGTCGAGATCGAGTTCTCCGGTGAACCGGACCTCGACCGCGCCCGGGAGATCGCGGACAAGCTGCTGGCCAACCCGGTGATCGAGGACTTCTCGATCCGGTTGGTCGAGGCGGACGACACCGAGGGCGCTCGGTCGTGACCGCCCGCGTCGGTGTGGTGACCTTCCCCGGTTCACTCGACGACGGGGATGCCGCCCGGGCGGTACGGATCGCCGGTGCCGAGGCCGTACGCCTCTGGCACGACGACCCGGACCTGCACGGCGTCGACGCCGTGGTGCTGCCCGGCGGTTTCTCCTACGGCGACTACCTGCGCTGTGGTGCCATCGCCCGGTTCGCCCCGGTCATGCAGACGATCGTGGCCGCCGCCCAGGGCGGAATGCCGGTACTCGGCATCTGCAACGGCTTCCAGATCCTGTGCGAGTCGCACCTGCTGCCCGGCGCGTTGACCCGCAACGAGCACCTGCACTTCCGCAACCGCGACCAGGTGCTACGCATCGAGTCGGCGGGTACGGCGTGGACCAACGTGTTCCAGCCCGGCCAGGAGGTGCTCGTCCCGGTCAAGAACGGTGAGGGGCGCTACGTCGCCGACCAGCGCACCCTGGACGAGCTTGAGGCGACCGGTCGGGTGGTGGCCCGCTACGTGGGCGGCAACCCGAACGGCTCGCAGCGGGACATCGCGGCGATCACCAACGAGGCCGGCAACGTCGTCGGCATCATGCCCCACCCGGAGCACGCCGTGGAGGCGCTGACCGGCCCCTCTCTCGACGGCCTCGGCTTCTTCACCTCGATCCTCAAGCACCTGGCGGGAGCGCCGGCATGACCACTCAGTCCGACATCGGAGCGAGCGAGGCGGCAGAGGTGACCGTGCCGACCGGTGGGCCGGTTCCCACCCCACGAATCCCGGTGCCCACCGGCGAGGCGGCCCCGGTCGCCAACCCGGTCGACGCCGCAGCGGGCGACCTCGCCGACGGCCCGGACACCGTCCAGCGTGCCGTCGGGACGCCTGACGAACTCCAGCCGTACCCGGAGCTGGGTCTCCGCGACGACGAGTACGAACGGATCCGGCAGATCCTCGACCGTCGACCCACCCAGGCCGAACTGGCCATGTACTCGATCATGTGGAGTGAGCACTGCTCCTACAAGTCGAGCAAGGTCCACCTGCGCCAGTTCGGTGAGAAGGCACCGCCCAGCGACCGACTCCTCGCCGGTATCGGGGAGAACGCCGGAGTCGTCCAGATCTCCGACGAGCTGGCCGTGACCTTCAAGGTCGAGTCGCACAACCACCCGAGCTTCGTCGAGCCCTACCAGGGCGCGGCCACCGGCGTCGGCGGCATCGTCCGCGACATCCTGGCGATGGGCGCCCGCCCAGTCGCGGTGATGGACCCGCTGCGCTTCGGTGCGGCCGACCACCCCGACACCGCCCGGGTGCTGCCCGGCGTCGTCGCCGGTGTGGGCGGCTACGGCAACTGCCTGGGCCTGCCCAACATCGGTGGTGAGGTCGTCTTCGACCCCTGCTACCAGGGAAACCCGCTGGTCAACGCGCTCTGCCTCGGGGTGCTGCCGGTCGACCGGCTGCAGAACAAGGCGGCTGCCGGCGCGGGCAACGTCGTCGTGCTGATGGGGGCCAAGACCGGCCGGGACGGCATCGGTGGCGTCTCCGTACTGGCCAGCGCCACCTTCGAGGAGGCCAGCGAGCAGCGGCGTCCATCGGTGCAGGTCGGTGACCCGTTCACCGAGAAGCTGCTGATCGAAGCCTGCCTGGAGCTCTACGACGCCCAACTCGTCGTCGGCATCCAGGACCTTGGCGGTGCCGGCCTGACCTGCGCCCTGACCGAGACCGCCGCCGCAGCCGGCACCGGCATGCGGGTCTGGTTGGAGCGCGTGCCGCTGCGCGAGCCGTCGATGGAGCCGCACGAGATCCTGGCCAGCGAGTCACAGGAGCGGATGCTGCTCGTCGTCGAGCCGGAGAAGCTCGAAGCCGTGCTCAAGACCGCCGAGAAGTGGGGCGTACTGGCCACCGCGATCGGTGAGGTCACCCCGGCCCAGGCCGACGGCCAGCCCGGCCGCCTGCTGGTCACCTGGCGGGGCCACACGGTCGTCGACGTACCACCGGGCTCCCTGGTGGACGACGGACCGGTCTACGCCCGTCCGATGCGGGAGCCAGCGGACCTGATCCTGCTCCAGGCAGACCGGGCCGAGACGCTGCCCCGACCGGCCACTCCGGACGCGCTGCGCGAGACCGTGCTGCGCATGATCGCCTCGCCGAACCTGTGCGACAAGTCCTGGGTGACCGAGCAGTACGACCGCTACGTGCTCGGGAACACCATCCTGGCCCAGCCCGAGGACTCCGGCGTGATCCGGATCGACGAGGAGACCGGCCTCGGGGTCGCGCTCTCCGTCGACGGCAACGGCCGCTACGCCCGGCTCGACCCGTACAACGGGGCGAAGCTGGCGCTGGCCGAGTCGTATCGCAACGTCGCGGTCAGCGGTGCCAAGCCGATCGCCGTCACCAACTGCCTGAACTTCGGCTCGCCCGAGGACCCGGGTGTGATGTGGCAGTTCGCCGAGGCGGTACGCGGCCTCGCCGACGGTTGCGCCGAGCTGGGCATCCCGGTCACCGGTGGCAACGTGAGCTTCTACAACCAGACCGGGGCGGCAGCCATCCACCCGACGCCGGTCGTCGGCGTGCTCGGCGTGCTCGACAACGTCGCGGAGCGGGTGCCGATGGGCTTCGCCCCGACGACCGGTGCGGAGCGCGACCTGATCTTCCTGCTCGGCGAGACCCACGTGGAACTCTCCGGTTCCGAGTGGGCCTGGGTGACGCACCAGCACCTGGGCGGTGTCCCGCCGAAGGTCGACCTCGGCCGGGAGCGGGTGCTGGCCGACACGATCGCCGAGGCGGCCCGCGTCGGTCACCTGCGTTCGGCGCACGACCTTTCCGACGGCGGTCTCGCCCAGGCGCTGGTCGAGTCGACCCTGCGCTACGGCGTTGGCGCCCAGATCGCGCTGCCGGAGGAGTTCAGCAACGGCTCGATGCCGTTCGTCTACCTCTTCAGCGAGACCACCGGCCGGGCGCTGGTGACCGTGCCGCACGGCCGGGAGAAGGCGTTCACGGCGCTGTGCGCCGAGCGGGGCCTGCCCTGGTCGCTGATCGGTGTGACCGACGCCGGCAGCGGTCAGTTGGAGATCCGTGACCAGTTCGCGGTGAGCCTCGACGAACTGCGTACCGCCTTCACGTCGACCATGCCGAACCTTTTCGGAGGTACGGTGACCGGCTCGGTGCCCGAGGTCGAGGTGGCCGAGGTCGAGGTGGCCGAGGCAGCTGAGTCGGCGGATGTCGTCGAGTCGTCGCTACCGGCCGGCTCCGCCGAGGCGGGCACGGCGGACGACGCCGCCGACGCCTGAGGACATGACCGGAACGTCCGCCCGGGGCGAGGGGGTGTACGCCCAGCCCGGGGCGGGCGCTCGGTTCGACTGGGGCCTCGGCGGGGCGGCCGAGCTGGGCCGCGTCTGCGCGGTGCTGGTGGTCGTCGACGTGCTCTCCTTCACCACCGCCGTGCAGGTGGCGGTCGGGCGGGGCATGCGCGTGCACCCGTTCCCGTGGGGTGCCCAGGCCACCGACTATGCCGTACGGGTTGGCGGCGTCGCGGCGGTCGGCCGGAGTGAGGTGACCCGGGACCGACCCTGGTCACTGTCGCCAGCAGCGTTGCAGACCGCCCCGGTGGTGTCGGACCTCGTACTGCCGTCGCCGAACGGCTCAGCGATCTGCGCCGCAGCCGCCGCAACCGGACGCCCGGTGGTCGCGGGCTGCCTCCGTAACGCGTCCGCCGTCGGCCGCTGGCTGAAGCGCCACGGGTACGGCTCACGGGACGCGCCGATCGGCGTGATCGCGGCCGGGGAACGTTGGCCGGACGGCACCCTGCGACCCTCCATCGAGGACCACCTCGGCGCGGCGGCGGTTCTCGACATGTTGTCCGCCGTGCCCGCCGGTCTGTCGGTGGAGGCGGCGATGGCCCTGGCCATGCTGGCCAGCGTCACCGACGTGCCGGCGGCCATCCGAGGGTGTGTCTCCGGGCGGGAACTCGTCGAGCGGGGCTACGCCCAGGACGTCGAGATCGCCGTACGGGTGGACGTCTCGGACGTGGTGCCCGTGCTGCGCCAGGGAGTCTTCGTCGCCGGCTGAGGCCAGTCTGCACAGCCGTACGGGCCAATCTGCACAGCGGTACGGGCCCCGCCCCAAGTGGGCGGTTCCCGACGCCCAAGACGGCCGTGGCGGGCTGATGCCTCACCTGAGGGAGAGACGCCAACCCGCCACCGGGAGTTCTCGTCGGTCACGGGCCAACAGGTCGCCCGTGACCGACGTACTCAGTCGTCCAACCAGTCCAGTGAGCGACGTCCGGACCGGTTCTGCTGCTGCGGCGGACCGTCGATCCGGGTCCGATCATCCTGGGGCGGCTCGTTGTAGTAGCCGCCCTGGTCGTAGCCCCGCGAGTCGTACCCGTCGCCGCGCTGATCAGCCGTCCGGCCGTAGCCGCCCCGATCGTCGTAGCCGCCCCGGTCGTCGTAACCCCGGCCAGCGGTCGGCTGCCCGTAGCCCTCCTGGCCGGAACCGTAGCCCCGCTGGTCGGATCCGCCGGAGCCGTAGCTCTCGGTCGAGTCGTAGCCGCCGCCCGCACTCGGCGCGCCGTAGCCGCCGCCTTGTCCGTAGCCGCCGGCCCGCGGAGCGTCGTACTGACCGGGCTGACCGTAACCGCCGGTCGCCTCGTGACCGCCGCCGGCTCCCGGCTCCCGGCCGTACGACTGGGTCGAACCGTAACCCCGGTCGGCCTCTGCGGACTGACCGAAGGCACCGGTCGCGTAGGGGTCGGCGGGTGCGCCGTATTCGGTGTTGCCGCCGTCGTAGCGGCCGGTCGGCTCGTCGTAGCGCTGCTCGCCGTAGCCGCCGGCCCCACCGCCGTAGCCGCTGCCGGAGGACGGCGCGTTGCCGTAGCCTGCGCCGGACGCCGGGGCGTTGCCATAGCCGCTGCCGGAGGACGGGGCATTGCCGTAGCCCGCGCCGGACGCCGGGGCGTTGCCGTAGGTGCCGCCGTAGCCGCCGGCCCCGGCTTCTGCGCCGTAGCCAGCGGAGGGGGCGTTGCCGTAGCCGCTGCCGGAGGATGGGGCGTTGCCGTAGCCTGCGCCGGACGCCGGGGCGTTGCCGTACGTCCCTGCGCCGTAACCGACCTGGGTGGGCGCGGAGCCGCTGCCGTAGCCGTCGTCGGCCCAGTCCTGCTGCCGGCCAGCACCGTAGCTGGGTGGTTGCGGAGTCTGTTGCGGCAGCGGAGCGCCGTACGGGTCGGGGAACTCGTCGTCGACCAACGGGCGGTTGTGCATCATGGTCGGCGCGTCGGCCAGCGACGGCCGGGCGACCATGGTCGCGTCAGCCCCGGAACGGCTGGCGATCCGAGTCTCGTCAGCATCGCCACGGTAGCCGCCCCGACCGGACGAGCCCCTGCTCGGGCCGTCGTTGTCATCGTCTTCGTCGTCGTCGCTGTTGTCCTTGCGCCGCATCAACAGCAGCACGATCGCGCCGACGCCCAGGGCGACGAGCAGACCGCCGACGATGATCAGCAGCCAGGACACGCCACTGGACTCTTCTTCGTTGCTGGCGGCGTTCTTCTCGCCGGCCTCAGCGTTCTCGGTCGGCTCGGCGCTCTCGTCGGTGCCGGGCTCCTCGGTGGCTTCCTCCGTCGGTGCCGCACTGGGATCTGCCGTTGGCGTCGGTCCGGCCAACCGCAGCTGGATCGTCTGACCCGTCAGTCGCTGTCCGGCGTTGGCGCTGACGTCCTTGGCCTGGCTGATGCCATCCTTGGAGGCGGTGATCCGCATCCGACCGGGGGTGATCGGGTTGCTCTCGCTGCCCGAGAACGAGTACCGACCACTGCTGTTCGTCGTCGTCGTGAAGTTCTTGCCCCGCGCGTCCATGAGGGTGACGTCCGCATCCGCCACGCCACTTCCGCCGGTGGCGGTCACCTTGCCGGAAACCTCGGCCACGGTCTCCACCGCAGGCTTACCGATCAGGGTCACCCGAACGCTGCCCTGCTCGTCCTGGCCGGCGCCGTCGGAGGCTGTGACGGTGATGATCGCCGTCTCGTTGTTCGTGGCGGTGCCAGAGAACCGGAACTTCGCCTCGAAGCTGCCGCTTTCCTCGACGTTGCCCCGGGAGCAGCCGTCGACACAGGTCAGCTTTCCATTGTTGGAGCTGACCGAGATGTTCGCCGATCTTCCCGCGATCGGGTTGAACGAGACGTTGTAACTGACGGTCGTCGTGCCGCCAGCTTCGATCGAGTTCGGGGACGCGGAGACGTTCCCGATCCTCGGCGCGGCCAGGGCGGGTGTGGAGGGGATGGCTAGCAGGGCACTGGCAGCCAGCGCCAGGACCACACCGGCCCGCTTGATCCAGGCTTGTCGGTGTGTTGTCACGTCCACCGCCTTCCGGGCTGGCCTTCCAGCTACGCTGTGCAGCCGGCAGGCGTCACCGTACGAGTACACCGTCGGCAACTATGCCTTGTCCGACTGGATCGGCGCGACCCAGGGGCAGCGTGATTTGCCGCGCCTGTCCGTCGTATTGTCCCGTTGTGTCCTCTCCGCACAAAAATTTTCCAGCCGTGACGACGGCGATGGCGGCGCTCGACTCCGGGTGTACGCCCGATCGGGAAGTGCTACGTGACGCGGTCCGGACGTTGTTGTCGGAGTTGGCTCGACGTGCCCCGGGCCGTTCGGTGGAGGTGCGAGTCCCACCTTACGGTGCAGTTCAATGCGTTGCAGGTCCGCGACACACCCGTGGTACGCCGCCCAACGTGGTCGAGTTGGATCCGGTCACCTGGCTCAGGTTGGCCAGCGGCCGACTGGGGTGGCTGGAGGCCGTGGCGCAGGGGAGCGTCCGGGTCAGTGGTACCCGAGCGGATCTGTCCGACTACCTTCCGCTGCAAATATCGGACAGGTAGCCATTGGAGTCGCGTTAAGTGGTCAAATCGTGACTCTTCGTGCCCGCTGCGGCCTCGCGTACACTGTTGAAGCGACGGCGGCCCCGGTTATGGTGCGGGATTGCGGCCAAATAGACCAGCATGAGGGAGCGGCAGGTGCCCCGAGGCGACGGCCGGTTGAGTCATGAACTAGACCCCCAACGGCCCGGCCCGCAAGATGCGTGCGGCGTGTTCGGAGTCTGGGCACCCGGCGAAGAAGTGGCGAACCTCACCTATTTCGGTCTCTACGCTCTCCAGCACCGAGGCCAGGAGGCGGCGGGGATCGCGGTCAGCGACGGCTCCAGCGTCGTCGTCTACAAGGACCTGGGCCTGGTGGCGCAGGTCTTCGACGAGCCGACCCTGGCGAGCCTGCGTGGGCACCTCGCCATCGGGCACACCCGTTACTCGACGACCGGTGGGTCCACCTGGGAGAACGCCCAGCCGACGATCCGGTCCACGACCGCCGGCACGACCATCGCCCTGGCGCACAACGGCAATCTCGTCAACAGTGCGGACCTTGCCAGGGAGATCAGCGAGCGGGGCCTGGAGGCGGACAGTTCCACCTCCGACACCTCGCTGGTGACCACGCTCCTGGCCAGCCGTCCGGATCTCTCCGTCGAGGCAGCCGCGCTGGAGCTGCTGCCGACGCTGCGTGGCGCGTTCAGCTTCGTCTTCATGGACGAGACGACCCTCTACGCGGCCCGGGACCCCTACGGCGTACGCCCGCTCGTGCTCGGGCGTCTGGAGCGCGGCTGGGTGGTGGCCAGTGAGACCGCCGCCCTCGACATCGTCGGCGCCAGCGTGGTCCGCGAGGTGGAGCCCGGTGAGCTGATCGCCATCGACGAGGACGGTCTGCGTTCGGCCCGGTTCGCCGCGCCGGAGCCGAAGGGCTGCCTCTTCGAATACGTGTACATCGCCCGGCCGGATGCGACCATCGCCGGCCGTAACGTGTACGCCTCCCGGGTGCAGATCGGGCGGCAGCTCGCCAAGGAACACCCGGTCGAGGCCGACCTGGTGATCCCGGTGCCGGAGTCCGGAACGCCCGGCGCGATCGGCTACGCCGAGGAGTCCGGCATCCCCTACGGTGCCGGCCTGATGAAGAACCCGTACGTCGGGCGTACCTTCATCCAGCCCTCGCAGACCCTGCGTCAGCTGGGCATCCGCCTGAAGCTGAACCCGCTGCGGCAGAACGTGCGGGGCAAGCGGATCGTCGTGGTCGACGACTCGATCGTGCGGGGCAACACCCAGCGGGCGATCGTCCGGATGCTCCGCGAGGCCGGTGCACTGGAGGTGCACGTACGCATCTCCTCCCCACCGGTCAGGTGGCCGTGCTTCTACGGCATCGACTTCGCGACCCGGGCGGAACTGCTGGCCAACGGGCTGGACAACGACGGGATCCGCCGGTCCATCGGGGCAGACACGCTGGGATACGTCTCGCTGGCCGGCCTGATCGCGGCCACCGAGCAGCCGAAGACCCGGCTGTGCCGGGCCTGCTTCGACGGGGAGTACCCGATCGACCTGCCGGCCGGGAACCTGATCGGCAAGCACGTGCTCGAAGGCGTGGAACGCCGGGTCTCGGGTCAGTCGTCGGCGGCTGCGGAGCAGGACGCCGGGGCCGGTGCGGACCTTCCTGATTTTGATGACCAATCACTCGTCGCCAGTCCGAGCGGCGCCGATGCCACATCTCGCCGGTAACACCGACCGGTGCGGCCCATTCCCGTGGGCTGCAAGCTCCGCCCGGTCTGCCGGCCGGGCGGTAACCGCAACCAATCGTCGAGCCATCCTCGACCGCTACCCCACGCGGTCCACCGCGTGAAACACAAAAGGGGAGAACCGTGACGCACGTGACTGAGCGCAGTGGCACAGGAAGCGGGCCGGTTGGCGGCTCCGGCTCGACCGGGGAGGCGGGCCACCAGCCATGGACGGCCGGATCCGGCCGCGTCGGCCGCAAGCGCAGTGTGTCGTACGCGGACGCCGGGGTCTCCATCCACGCTGGTGACCGCGCGGTCGAGCTGCTCAAGTCGAAGGTGCGTCAGACCCGTCGTCCCGAGGTGATGGGGGATCTTGGCGGGTTCGCCGGTCTGTTCCGACTGGACACCAAGAAGTACCGCAACCCGATCCTCGCCTCCTCCACCGACGGCGTGGGAACCAAGCTGGTCATCGCCCAGCAGCTCAACATCCACGACACCGTGGGCATCGACCTGGTCGCGATGGTCGTCGACGATCTGGTCGCCTGCGGTGCCGAGCCGCTCTTCCTGCTCGACTACATCGCCACCGGCGAGGTCGTGCCGGAGAAGGTCGCCGAGATCGGTGCGGGTATCGCGGACGGCTGCCGTTACGCCGGCTGCGCGCTGCTCGGCGGTGAGACCGCGGAACACCCGGGCGTGCTGCGCCCGGACGAGTACGACATCTCCGCCACCGGTGTCGGTGTGGTGGAGGAGGAGGACATTCTCAGCCCGGAGCGGGTCGAGGTCGGCGACGTCGTCATCGCGATGCGCTCCTCCGGGTTGCACTCCAACGGCTACTCCCTGGTCCGGCACGTCCTGCTGGGCGCCGGCCGGATGCGGCTGGAGACGGTGATCGAGGAGTTCGGGCACCAGCGCACGCTCGGCGAGGAACTGCTGACGCCGACCAAGATCTACGCTCAGGACTGCCTGAAGCTGATCGCCGAGACCGAGGTACGGGCACTGTCCCACATCACCGGCGGCGGGATCCCCGGCAACCTGGTCCGGGTCCTGCCCGAGAACGTCGACGCGGTGGTCAACCGGGCCACCTGGAAGCCGCAGCCGATCTTCGACCTGATCCAGGCCAAGGGCCGGATCGAGGACCCGGAGATGGAGTCCACCTTCAACATGGGGGTGGGCATGTTCGCGATCGTCTCCGCCGAGGACGCCGACCGGGCGCTGGCGACCCTCACCGGGCGTGGCGTCGAGGCCTGGCAGGCCGGCGAGATCATCGAGGGCACCGGCCAGGTCCAGATGGTCGGTCAGCACACCCGGGGCTGAGCAGCGTGCGGTGATCATCCGCTTACTTGATCAGGTCTTCACCGGAGTGGCCATCGCGACCTAGCCTGGGAACATCCCAGTACGGGAGGAGAGCCGATGGCTGTCCCACGACAGGTGTTCTCCGGAATGCGTGGCATCGCCAAGGTGCCCGGTTACGTCGTCATGCAGCCGACGACGTTGTGCAACCTCGACTGCGCGTACTGCTATCTGCCGTTACGGTCTGCCGACCAGCGGATGCCGGTGTCCGTCGCGACAGCGGTGGCTGCCCCGGTGAACGCCTGGGCGGGCAGTGGACGCTTCTCGGTGGTGTGGCACGGCGGCGAGCCCCTGGCCGCTGGCCGCGACCATCTGGCGGCGCTGCTGGCACCGTTCGAGGAGAGCGTCGAGCACCATGTGCAGACCAACGCGACCCTGATCGACGACGCGTGGTGCGAGTTCTTCGCCACCCATCGGATGCGGGTGAGCGTCAGCGTGGACGGCGCGCGGCCGCGTAACGCGGACCGGGTGACGAGGGGCGGGCGGCCCGCGTACGACCGGATCATGCGGGGCGTCGAGGCCCTGCGACGGAACGGGATCAACTTCTCCGCCCTGTGCGTGGTGACCCGGCCGGAGCCGGGCCTGGCGGCCGAGCTCTACGACTTCTTCCTGGACCTCGGCTGCGACGTGCTCGGCATCAACATCGAGGAGCAGGAGGGAGTAAACACCCGGGACAACGGTCACCCGGCCGCGCCGGTGATCGGCTTCTGGGCCGAACTGGTTGCCGCCTGGCGACGTGAGCCGCGGATCCACCTGCGGGAGATCGAGTGGTCGTTGCGGTACGCGGCGGCCGTCCTCGACGACGTGGCGGACGAGGTCCTGCCCCGCCAGCTCGACCCCATTCCGACCATCGGGTACGACGGCTCGGTGGTCCTGCTGTCTCCGGAGCTGGCAGGTTTCAGCGATCCGCGTTACGGCGACTTCAGTAGCGGAAACGTGCTGACCACACCCTTGGCGGAGATCCTCCGCTCGGCTTCCGGCACCCCGTGGGTCGCCGAGTTCCTCACCGGGGTGGAGGCCTGCCGCGCACATTGCCCCTACTTCGGCTTCTGTGGGGGTGGGCATGCCGCCAACCGCTATTTCGAACATGGGCGCTTCGACGGTACGGAAACCAACCACTGCCGTAACAGCAAGATCCGCCTACTGGAGGGAGTGCTGGAACATGCCCGGAACCAGGAAGGTCCATCGACCTGATCCAGTCGAGGCAACCTGCCCCGACCCGGTCACCGAACGGCTACGTGGGGCCCGAGCCGGCCTGATCACGCTGCTGAGCGAGGCTGAGCGAGCCCGCCGTCAGCGTACGGAGGTGGAATCGTCCGAGGGAGGCGCGGTTTGCGCCTGGAACCACTTCGAGAACATTCCGACGTTCTACAACTGGAACAACCGTCCGCGCTGAGAAACGTCGGTCCCGTCCGTCCCGAGCCTCGGGCAGCGGTCGACCCGTCCGGGTGGGTGATGTGGTCCCGTCGAGCGCCACGTCGAGCGGCGGTCGGCCGCCTGCGGGGCTGCACGGCACACCGCGTCTCCGGGTCGGGACCCGTACGGTGTGCCGGACGGAAGCCGGTACCGACCGGTGGGCTGTCCTTACCAACGCTCCGTGACCGACGGAGACCGATTACACCGGGTAACTGTTCAAGGACCTGCCGCCTGATTTGATCAACCGATCAACTGCGGCAGGTCCTTGAACAGCAATGTGTATCGACGCTCCACGCGCACAGGTCTGCGCACGCGGGGGTAATCCGCGTGCGCAGCTGTGAGCAGTGGTCAGCGGGCTGGAGGCGCCCAGTTACCCGGACGGTCGTCCGCGTCGTGGTCCTCGTCATCGTCGTCGACATACTCTTTGTAGTCGTCGTCGAAGTCGCGGTCCGACTTACCGCTGCCGCCGAGTTCTCGCTGCAAGGCGGCGAGGTCGGTGTTCGGGGAGTGGTACTTCAACTCCCGGGCCACCTTTGTCTGCTTGGCCTTAGCACGGCCGCGCCCCATGGCTCGACCCCCTCGCACAGAATTCGGGGCAGCCCGAAGGCGGGCCCCGATGACGTCAGGCATCTCTCGTGGCTCTTACGGTACATGGGAGTGCCCTGGTTCGGCACCTCGGGTTACCGCCGGACGGGCCAGCGCGTCGCGCGTGACTCCGACCGCGCCAAATTCTACCCGGTAAGGACCACTTGCCTAGCCTGGTCGTGACTCTGAGTAGGCCTTTGTGGCGGCGTGTCCCTTCACCAAGTTACTTCCCGGGAGTTCGGGGACAAAACATGGCGGATTGGTGTGTCGGAAGCGGGCAGGAGGGCAGCTTTCCGGGCGTTCACCCAGCTCCGGATCCTGGCAGAGGACGAGATTGCTGAGGGGTTTGCCACCTTCGTACCCGGAAGTCATTTTGATAAACCGGACCGGAGCCGTCGACCGTAACTGACAGTGATCTGGGTTACGCTGCGCCGCGTCTGCGGTCACGCTCGGCTGAACCGGCTGGGGCAAGAGCGGCAGCGCGGGATGATTCCGACGATCATCCCGCACCACCGCATGGCTCGCAGAGGGTGCGACAAGCAGCCGCTCGACAGGTTCAGAGGTGAATGGTCCGAAGTCGGCCGACCTCGGCCATCCGACGCTCGGCCAGCCGGTCTGCGGCAACCGCCGGAGGCACCCCCTCGGCGTCGGCCAGGCGCAGGATCCGGCGGGTGGTCTGGAAGATCTGGGTGGCCCGTAGCTTGGCCCGCTCGAAGTTGAAGCCCTCGATCTCATCCGCGACCTGGATCACCCCGCCCGCGTTGACGACGTAGTCCGGTGCGTAGAGCACACCCCGGTCGGCCAGCATCTTCTCGATGCCGGGGTGGGCGAGTTGGTTGTTCGCCGCACCGGCCACGACCTTGGCCCGCAGCACGGGCACCGTCTCGTCGTTCAGGGCACCGCCGAGTGCGCACGGCGCGTACACGTCGAGATCGGCGGCGACCAGCGCGGCGTTGTCCGGAACCAGGTCGATCTGCGGGTAGGTAGTCCGGGCCCACTCCAGGGCCTGCTCGTTCACGTCCGTCGCGACCACCGAGGCGCCGTCGTCGATCAGGTGGCCGGTCAGGTACTTACCGACCTTGCCGAGCCCGGAGACCCCGACCCGGCGCCCGGCCAGCGACGGCGTGCCCCAGGCATGCTCCGCCGCGGCCCGCATGCCCTGGAAGACGCCCCATGCGGTGAGGATGGAGGAGTCACCGGCACCGCCGTGCTCCACGCTCCGGCCGGTGACGTAGCGGGTCTCCCGGGCGATGTGGTCCATGTCAGCCACGTACGTGCCGACGTCACAGGCGGTGTAGTAACGGCCGGCCAGGGACTGGACGAACCGTCCGTAAGCCCGCAGGAGGGCCTCGGACTTGATCTGCTCCGGGTCGCCCCAGATGACCGCCTTGCCGCCGCCGAGGTCGAGGCCGGCAATTGCGTTCTTGTACGCCATCCCCCGGGACAGGTCGAGCACGTCGTGCAGCGCGTCAGCCTCGGTGGCGTACGGGTAGAAACGGGTGCCGCCGAGGGCGGGGCCGAGGGCCGTCGAGTAGATCGCGATGATCGCCTTGAGGCCGGACTGCTTGTCCTGGCAGAAGACGACCTGCTCGTGCCCGGTTGTCTCCCGGTCTTCGGTGCTGGCGAATACGCCCATTGCTGCTCCTGAAGCGGTGGGCACCCTTGTGGGATGCGGACCTGCGGTGACCGGCGGGGTGGCGCCGGTAGTGGTGAGCCTAATATCGCTCGCGTTTGCCGCGATCCGCGCGCTCGGCTGCCGTTGTCCCGACTGACGGACGCCCGACCGACTGGCTGGTCCGACCAATGGACGCCGGGCTCCCTGGACCCGCTCGACGCCGTACCGCTGCCCCGCCGGCCCGGTGACCGGCCTGGCGGGGCGTACGCCGATCAGAGATGCTGGCGGAAGCGAGGTTCCGTTTCATGGGAGGATCGCGCCGTGCCGTCGCTCTTCGCTTCGTACCTGCGGGTGTACGAGCCGCTGACCGCCTTCGACCGGGACCGCCAGATCTTCTGGCGGCGTTACTTCCGGGAAGGGCGGGCGGTCGCGCCCCTGGAGGGGCCGGTACGCCAACGCACCTCCGTCATCGAGGCGCTCGGTGCCGGCTGGACCCGGCTACCCGATCTGCCGGACGAGGCCTACGTCCTGGAGACCGACGACACGCTGCTGGTCTGCCCGTGGAATCTGCGTGTCCGGGTGGCCGAGGCGGCGCTGAACGCCCGGGACGGCGTACCACCGGTGCTGGCCGACGCCTTCGTCCCACCGGTGCTGGCTGGCCAGGCGAAGGCGGTGGTCGAGGACTGGCGCAGTGGGGCGAAGGTGCTTGAGCAGGGCGTTCCACGGGTGCACGAGCAGGTCGCGACCTGGGGGGTGCCGCTACGTTGGTTCGTGTTCGTCGAGGCGGGCGAACGTGAGCTGACCACCCGGCCGGATCGACGGGTGCTGCGCTACCGGACGGAGATCTCCAAGGCTCGCCGCCGGGCCTCGCGGGGGTTGTCGGTGTTGCGCAAGTCGGTGGGCGATGCGCCGATCACCGAGGCGGTCGAGGAAGCCGCCCGATGGCTGGAGGAGTTCCACCCCCGCTCCGTCGTCGAACTCGACTACGGCGGTCTGGTCGATCTGTTGCCGGACGAGGCATTGGCAGAGGACGATTCGCCCGGTCTGGTCGCGTCGGGTCTCGCCGGGCTGTCCCGGGGGGACGCGGAGGCCGCCACCGAGGCGTACGAGAAGCTGGTCACCCGCTGGCGCGCGGTGCAACTTCTGGAACGTTGTAACTGATCACAGCCCCGGGGCGGATGTCCGGGCGGCCCGTTCGTGGATCATTGGAAACGTTTCCAAGGTGAAGTCGACTCGTAGTTATCGAGTCACGAAGCGTGAGTATGAGTCCGAATAAGGTAGCTTCTTGGCTATAAAAGCAGTATAAATCGGTCATGCTTCATCCGTCCATCCAGGGACGTTCGGCCGTTCGGCCCATGTCGGACATCGGGGACTAGCCGGACCATGGGAGACGCGTCGGCCGGCGGGACCCCGGCCGATGTCTATAGGTACATGTGGAGGAGTGACCGATGGCATCGCGAACGCACGAACCAGAGCCGCTACTCACACCGGCCGAGGTCGCGTCGATGTTCCGTGTCGACCCGAAAACCGTGACCCGGTGGGCGAAGGCGGGAAAGCTCAGCGCTATTCGGACGTTGGGCGGCCACCGCCGCTACCGTGAGTCGGAGGTTCGCGCTCTGCTGCAGGGGCAGATCCCCCAGCAGCGTCAGGGCGACTGAACAGCCGCTCGTAGTCCGGCCTGACCAGGGGCGGAGGAGGTGCGCAACTGTGCCGCCACCGCCCCTGAATCGTGCCCGGGTCCGGGTGGCCCGGGTCCGGGAACGAGCCGGTACGGCGAAGTCCGTGCCGGTAGCCGGATAGCTTCTGTCACATGACTGGAGAGCCTCGCCTCGGCGACGTGTTCGGTGAAGTGGTACGCGACGCGCTGGCGGTGGCAACCGGTAGTGGCCCACGACCACTCGCCGGTGGTCGGCTGCCCCGACCGGTGATCGAGATCATCGAACGGGACGACGGCCTGGTGAACGGGGCTCCGGCGGACCACTACCTGGCCGGTCCGGCGGACTGGCAGCCGTACGACCGTCGCGCGGTCGACCGGGTCCGGGGCGAGACCCTCGACATCGGGGTCGGTGCCGGCCGGATCGCGCTGGAGTTGCAGGAGCGCGGGGTGCCGGTGACCGGGCTGGATGTTTCACCCGGGGCGCTGGCCGTCTGCCGCAGACGGGGCGTACGGAACCTGGTGTGCCAGACCGTCGATGAACACCCGGCGCACGGTCGTCGGTACGACACCTTTCTTCTTCTGGGCAACAACCTCGGGCTGGTCGAGGGGCGGGACCGGGCGCCGGTCTTCCTGGCCGCCCTGGCCGCCATGGCGCGACCGGGAGCACAGGTCATCGCCCAGGGCACCGACCCGTACGGCACGACGGACCCGGTGCAGACCGCCTATCACGAGCGGAACCGCCGACGTGGCCGACTGGGCGGTCAGCTTCGCCTGCGGCTGCGCTACCGCGAACTGGGCACACCCTGGTTCGACTATCTGGTGTGCACTCCGGACGAACTGGGGGGACTCGTCGCCGGCACGCCCTGGCAGTTGGTCGACGTGGACGACCACGACGCCCCCTACTATCTGGCGACGCTGCGCCTGCGCGACTGACCGCATCTGCCAGCGTGACTGACCACCTGGGCCTGCGCGACTGACCGCCGCCTGGGGATGACCGGTCCACCCGCCCGGCGGTGCTGTACGGCCCGGGCGGGCGGGTGGCCGACACCGGTTCCGGCAGCCGGTGGGGCCGGATACCGGTTCAGGTACACCGGCGGGGCCGGATACCGTTCAGGCAGTCGGTGGCAGGCCGCCGTCGCCGTCCACCACCTCGTCCGGCGTGCCGTCCTCGTCCAGGTCGACCATGGTGATGTCCACTTTGCCGTCACCGTCGGTGTCGAACTGGAACACGTCGGGGGTTCCGTCGCGGTCGGTGTCGACCACCCACACGTCGGTCCTGCCGTCGTTGTTGGCGTCCGCCGTCAACAACTCGACCCGGTCGTCGCCGCGGGTCTCGACGGTCTCGGTCTCCTGGGAGTCGCTCACGTAACCTTCCCCTCCTGTTGGTGAAGTTCGTTGGTAGCCCGTACCCGGGTTCGTCACCGTAGGAAACCCCACAGGTGGGGTGAACCCAACACTCGGCCGCCCCCATGCAAGCAGCCTGCGGCAATCCCGCATAGGGTCGCCCCCATGAGCGAGCGGTTTGTGGTCATCGGAGCAGGAACGATGGGCCTCGGCATCGCCTACTCGGCGGCCGGGGCCGGCTACGCGGTAGATCTGATCGAGGTCGACGCCGGCCGGGCCGAGGCGGCGGTCGGCACCCTGCACGGGCTCTGGGACCGAGCCGTCGAGCGAGGCAAACTCAGCCCGGAGGCGGCGGCCGACAGCCGCGACCGGCTGACCGTACGGCGGGACCTGGGCGAGGTGGCCGAGCAGCCCGACGTGATCGTGGAGGCGGTGCCGGAGCGCGCCGACCTCAAGCGGACCGTGCTGGCCGCCGCCGAGGCCCGGCAGCCGGCCCTGCTGGCCACCAACACCTCCAGCCTGCCGATCGGCGGCCTCGCCCGGGAGTTGGCCCGGCCGCAGCGGTTCCTCGGGCTGCACTTCTTCAACCCCGTCTGGGCGATGCCGCTGCTGGAGATCGTGGTCGGGCCGGACACCGCCGAGGAGACCACCGCGGCAGCGGTCGCGCTGGCCGGTCGGCTGGGCAAGGACCCGATCGTCGTACGGGACATGCCCGGGTTCGCGACCTCGCGGCTGGGCGTGATGCTCGGCCTGGAGGCGATCCGGATGGTCGCCGACGGGGTCGCCAGCCCGGCTGACATCGACAAGGCGATGGTGCTCGGCTACCGGCACCCGGTCGGTCCGTTGGAGTTGACCGACCTGGTTGGACTCGACGTACGGCTGGACATCGCGCGGGCTTTGCAGGAGGCGTACGGGGACCGGTTCGCGCCGCCGCCGCTGCTGGAGTCGATGGTCGCCGAGGGGCGGCTGGGGAAGAAGTCGGGCCACGGCTTCTATCGCTGGGAAGGCGGGGTGAAGCAGTGAGTCTTCGGGTCGAGGAACTGCCCGACCGGCTGGTGGTGACCCTGGACCGGCCGGAGAAGCGCAACGCGGTCGACTCGGATCTGGTGGCCGCGCTGCACGAGGTGTGCGGCCGGCTGGAGCGGGAGCCCCGACTGCTGCTGCTCACCGGCGGTACGGATGGGATCTTCGCGGCCGGCGCGGACATCGGGCAGCTACGTGAGCGGGGCCGACTCGACGCGTTGGCGGCGATCAACTCTGCGCTGTTCGGCCGGATCAGGGCGTTGCCGATGCCCACCGTGGCCGCGATCGACGGTCCGGCGCTGGGCGGTGGGGCCGAGTTGTCGTACGCCTGTGACCTGCGGGTTTGTACGGCCCGGGCGTCCTTCGGTCAGCCGGAGGTACGGCTCGGCATCATCGCCGGCGCCGGGGCCACGCACCGGCTGCCGGCCCTGGTGGGCGAGGCACGGGCCAAGGAACTGCTGTTCACCGGGCGGCGGATCGACGCAGCAGAGGCGTTGCGGATCGGCCTGGTCAACCAGGTCGTGGACGAGCCGGGTGAACTGTTGGCGACCGCCCACGCGCTGTTGGACCAGATCGCGAAGGGCTCGGCGCTGGCACTGCGACTGACCAAACTGGCGGTGGACGCTCCGGCCGCCGCGCATCCACAGCTCGACCTGGTCAGTCAGGCGGTCCTCTTCGAGGACGAGGAGAAGCGGCAACGGATGACCGCTTTCCTCGACCGCAGGAAGTGACGGCCGCCCCGACCGGTGGGTGCCGGCCGCGACAGACGGTCGTCGTTCGCATCGTTCGTGCTGCGTGGCCGTCCGACGGAGGGCGTGCCCGCACGTGAGATGAGGCCTGCGGGCCAACGGCGGCCCGGTGGGGTGGTCGCCGCTGGCCCGCAGGTCCGCTCCGGCCCGAGGGGCCGAGCGGATCAGTGCCGGACGTACGGGTTGGAGTCCGGATCGGAGTAGGTCACCCGGTCCGGAACACCGTCGTAGTCGGTGTCCCGCTCGATCCGGTCGGCGCGGCCGTCCTCGTCCATGTCGACCTTGGTGTAGTCGGCCCGCCCGTCGTGGTTGGTGTCCCGGACCCAGGTGTCCGGCCGACCGTCGTGATCGGTGTCGGAGACGACCAGGTCGAAGCGGCCATCGTTGTTCCGGTCGTACGCGGTGGAGTCGGTCTTGCCGTCCCCGTTGCTGTCGATGAACATCCGGTCGACGGTGCCGTCGTCGTCGTAGTCCCGCAGGATCGTGTCCAGCCGACCGTCCTGGTCCCCGTCGAGGTACACGGTGTCAGGGACCCCGTCGCCATCGTCGTCGTGCCGGACGATGTCAGCCTGCCCGTCGTTGTCGGTGTCGACGATGACGTCTATCGACCCGTCGAGGTTGCGTACGGTGATCGAGTGCGGGTCGTACGGATCCGGCTCGTGTCCCGGGTCGGTTTCCGGACCGAAACCCTCCTCACCGGCCGAGTCGCCCTCGGTCAGGCTCGGGTCGGTGTAGTCCTCACTCATGATCAGTTTTCCCTCCGGATTGCCCTGCGGCTATGGCACGAACCTACGGGGAGATCACGGGCCGGGAATCCCGGAAACGTGCCACACCGGGCAGGGGCGGCCACACCGACACCGGCCAGGGGCGATGCCAGCCAGGGGCGGGCGAGGCCGGTCGGCTCGGACGCCGCGTTCAGTGGCCGAGGCGTACGCCGGCGTCGACGAGCGCTTCGATGGCCTGAGCCGACTCGCCGTAACCGATCACCAACACCGCGTCGACACCGGCTTTCTGGATCTCCCGAGCGCCTGCGGTGAAGTCGATCCGCGTTCCGGGACCGCTCGTCGGCACCTCGTAGGTGAGCAGTCTGATCCGGTCCCCGCTGATGCCGGCCCGCTCCAGTTCGCTTCGGACGTGCCCCTGGAGACCCTCGCCGTACGGATCCCGGCGCGCGACGATGGCGATCCGGCTGGGCCCGTCACGGAGGATCACATCGGCCAACGCCCGGCCCTGGAGGAGGTCGGAGGGGGCGGTACGGAAGTAACGTCCCTGGTCCTCGATCGTGCTCAGGCCGGCGTCGGTGTTGCTCGGGGAGAACAGGACCAGCCCGGCGGCCAGCACGTCGGGCAGCACCGCGCGGGCGATGCCGGAGGCACCACCGGCGATGACGACCTGCACGCCCTGGGCGATGTGCCGGGCGACGACGGCCTTCGCGGTCGCCGGGTCGGTGCCGTCGTCACCGGCGATCCAGACCACCGGCCGGCCGAGCACCCCGCCGGCGGCGTTGACCTCCCTGATCGCCAGCGTCGAGGCGGCGGCCATCGCGGGGTAGCCCAGGGAGAGCGCACCGGTACGGGACAGCAGGCCACCGAGCTTCAGCGGTCCGCCGGTGGTACGGCTGCTGGCCGTGTTGACGGCGGTACGGGGCTTGGGAGGTACGGCGGTGCTGGCGGCCGACTCGTCACCGGCGCCGACGAACTCGGTCTTGCTCGGGTTGAGCAGGCCGTTCCCGTCGAAGTGCAGGGTGGCGTAGGTCGCGGTGGAGGGCTCACCGACGTCGGTGAGCCCGCCCCGGGTGATCGAGACGCCACGGTACTCGATGTCGAGGCCGCTGCGGGCCTGCTGGAGGCAGACCGCGACCGAGCTGCACCGGGCACCGGTGTTGGTGACGCCGACGATCTGTTTGGCGATCTCCCCGGGCTCGGTGGAGCCGGCGAGTTGAGCGGCCAGGGCGGTGATCACGATCGCGTCGTACATCTCACCGGTGTAGAGGAAGTCGTCGAGCTTCGGGTCGACCGAACGCAGCCGGCTCTTGAAGTCGTCGGACAGCGGGGTCTGTGGCGTGGTGCCCTTCATCCCGTCCAGTAGGCCAGCGGGTTTGCTGAACTCCCTGGCGAAGTTGTTCTGCATGTTTCCGTCGGTGCCGTAGAGCCGTACCGGTCGGGTAGCGGGTTCCTTCGGCTGTTCTGATTCGCAGGCGGTAGCCATGCCCAACAGAAGCGCGGCGCAGGCGGCCAGGGCAGCGCTGCGCGAGCCGCGTGATCCGAACATGGGTCGTCCTTTCCTCCCCAAAGATTCGCTGCGGACATTAGTCGCTATCGACGTCTGGTGTGAGGTCACCCGGCCGGACACCTCGGTAGATCATCGGCTGGGCGGGGCCGGACACCTCGGTAGATCATCGGCTGGGCGGGTCGGCGGCGAACCCGGGCGATCCGGTCGGGAACCCGATTTCCGCAGTTGCGGGGACGACGCTTGACCTGGCGGCATACCCTTCCGCACGTGACGGACGTACCGCAGGAGACCCTCGCCGACGCCACCGCAGTGCTGCATTCAGCGCTGGCCGGCGACAGTGATGCCGTTGTCGGTACGTTCGATGCGGTGGTCGACCGGTCGGGTGTGGCCGGGGCGTACGACGTCGCCTGGTGCCTCGCCGCGACGATGGTCGGCGACCGGGTGCCGCGTGGCGCATGGACGCTGGACTTCCCCGGCATCGACGACGCGGCGTATGACGCACGTTGGGTGGCCCGGTTCGTCAGCGCATACGTCAACCGGGACGTCGACACCGGGGAAGCCCTGTTCGGCGCGGCGCTGGCCGACGGACAACTGCCCGACTGCCTACTGACCCTGGCCGGGTCCACCGTCGCGACGTTGCGCCGCCGCGCCGGCTAGGCCCGCTGGGTGGTCCCGACCGTGGTTCGTAACGTCGACACCACTAGGCGGCGGCCCATGAGATCAGCGGGTCGTATTCGAAGAAGCTGTTCGAGAATCGGACCTTGAAACGGACCCCGTCGCGTACGTTGGTGGCGACCACGTACCACGAGGACCGAGCCGGAATGTACGTCCAGTAGTTGCAGTTGCCGGTCTGGTCGATGAAGACCACGCAGGCGTACGTGGCGTACATGCTGTCATTGCGGACGTTGATGTCACGGCACCGGCTGGTGGTCCGGAAGGGCCCGGCATCGCCACCCCAACCACCCATCTGGAAGTACGACCTGAGGGCACCGCTGTAGCACGAGGCCTGGGTTCCGAACTGGTTCTCAATCCCGGCGGGCAGTGTTTCCGTCGGGCTGGCCTGCGCCGGTGACCCGCCCACAGCGCCTGCTGTGACCAGGGCGAGTGCCGTGCCGGCGAGTTGCCGGCCAAGCTTTCGGACCATCTGTACCTCCAACCGTGGCAGTAGCCGCCGGTAGTAGACGGACGACAAACGAGGTGATCGTAACCATCAATGTCTGTCGGTGTTGGCCCGTTGTCCTGGTGAATCCGGCGTACGTGATCGCCGTATTCGGTCGGCCGGCATTGTCGGGGGTTGCCGCATGCGTCGGCGGCGAAACCCACGGCGGTCAGCGGCGGTTGGTGTCGACCGCGAGCGTGTAGCGGGACAACAACTCCTGCCATCCGGCAGTGAGTGCCTGACGATAGCCCTCGGCAGCTTCTCCGTGCCGGTCGAAGTGGCGATGCTCCACCTCGACCCGGGTACGGGCGTCCTCCGGCGTGAACGTTATCTCCACCTCGCTGGCCCTGGCCGGATCCGGTACCGGTGCCCGGTCCGGGCCGATCTGCCAGGCGAACACCAGTCGGGCGGGGGGCTGCCAGTCCAGGACCCGACCCCAGTCACAGCGGAAACCGTGTGGCCCGATCTCGTACGCCAGGCCACCCGCGCGTGGCTCGATGCCGATATCGGCGAGGGCGTCGGGACCGGACCAGGTGTACTCCTTCACCCACCACTCGGCAAGGCCACTGGTGAATACGGTGAATGCGAGTTCCGGCGGTGCGGACACATGCAGGGTGCTGCGTAGGGAGTACCTCGACACGTCCTGCTGGATGCCGTCCGGATTGATGGTCTCCTGTCCCATGAATCGGAACACTACTGGTGGGTGGCTGTTTCCGCAGCCGGGATGATCGCAGTTTCGGCCGTTGAGGCGGGTGGTGTCCGTCCGTAGCCGAACCGCGTCGGCCGGGAAGGTCGACGAACGCTCTCCGGCGTGGTCAGTCAGCGCCACTTCGGTGCGGGTCCTTCGGTATCGCCGACTCGATCCCGTCCAGCAGAACCGTCAGCCCGACCTGGAACGTCTCCCGGGCCTCCTGCTCCATGTACGGCGCGGACTCGTCATCGTGCCGGAACGAACCTTCGGCCGACAGCCAGGCCAGCACCGGGAACCGTTCGGCGAAGTCGGGGGCCACCTCGTCCAACAGGGCCGAACGGGCCAGCCACCACTGATCTTCGGACATCTCGGTGGTGGCCACGGCCTGCCTCGACTCCGTGACCATCCGCGCGGCTCCGCGTACGAGGTGGAAGAGCGTGCTGGCGACGTGATTCAGGGACCGGGCGCTCAGTCCGGTGTCGCGGAGGATGCGGAGCAGCGCCTCGAGGACGGCGTACTCGTTGGGTCCCAGCACCGGCCGCGCCTGCGACACCTGCAGCATCCATGGGTGGCGGAGGTAGAACGTCCACAGATCCTCGGACCAGGCGGTCACGGCCGCCCGCCAGCCCGCGGTCGGTTCGTAGTCGGTGGGTAGTTCGGCCAGCACGTGGTCGTGCATGAGGTCGACCAGCTCGTTCTTGCTGGGGACATAGGTGTAGAGGGCCATTCCCGTACGACCGAGCCGCTGGCCGACCGCGTTCATGGACAGGCCGGCCATGCCCTCGGTGTCGGCCACCACGATCGCCGCCTCCACGATCATCTCGACGGTCAGACCCGGCTTGCGCCCCGGTCCGGTCCGGCTTTCGTCACCGGCGGTACGCCACAGCAGTGTCATCGAGCGACGCGCGTCGCCCTGCCCGGCGAAGACGACCACTTGCAACTCCTTATGACGTAAAGTAATCTCCCCCAGATTACTTTACGTCATAAAGATACGGGGAGGAAGGCATGGGAAGCCAGGCAGCCAGCGGCCCAGCGACGGGTGCTGGCCAAGGTGTCCAGGGGCAGGACCGGACTGCTGCGGACAGCCACGACGTCATCGAGGTTCGAGGTGCCCGGGAGAACAACCTCGCCGACGTGTCGCTCGACGTACCCAAGCGGCGGCTCACGGTCTTCACCGGGGTCTCCGGGTCCGGGAAGTCATCCCTGGTCTTCGGCACCATCGCCGCCGAGTCGCAGCGGCTGATCAACGAGACCTACACCGCCTTCATCCAGTCGTTCATGCCCAGCCTCGGGCGTCCCGACGTCGATGCCCTACGCAACCTCAGCGCGGCGATCGTCGTCGACCAGGAGCGGATGGGAGCCAACTCCCGGTCGACGGTCGGTACGGCGACCGACGCGCAGACCATGCTGCGGATCATCTTCAGCCGGCTCGGCAATCCCCACGTCGGTACGTCGAGCGCCTTCAGCTTCAACAACGCCGAGGGCATGTGCCAGGCGTGCGAAGGACTGGGCCGGGTCTCGGACATCGACATCGACGAGCTGGTGGACCGCGACCGTTCCCTCAACGAGGGAGCGATCACCGTACCCAACTTCACCGTCGGGTCGTGGTACTGGCAGACGATGGTCAACTCGGGCCTGTTCGACCCGGACGTCAAACTGAAGGACTTCAGCCCGGCCCAGTGGGAGGACTTCCTCCACAAGCCGGCCACCACGCTGAAGGTGGGCACCCTCAAGGTCACCTATGAGGGACTGGTGGTCAAGGTCCAGCGGCTCTACCTCGCCAAGGACCGGGAGCCGACGCAGACCCACATCCGGGCCTTCGTCGACCGGGCCGTGACCTTCACCGGTTGTCGGTCCTGCCACGGCACCAGGCTCAATCCCGCCGCGCTGGCTTCGCTGGTCAACGGTCGAAACATCGCGGAATGCTCGGCGATGCAGATCAGCGACCTGGCCGACTTTGTCCGAGGCATCGAGGACCCGTCGGTACGGCCGCTGGTCGACAGCCTGTGCCACACCCTGGACTCACTGGTCGAGATCGGCCTGGGCTATCTGAGCCTGGACCGCGAGTCAGGCACCCTCTCCGGCGGCGAGGCCCAGCGGGTGAAGATGGTCCGGCATCTCGGATCCAGCCTCACCGACGTCACCTACGTCTTCGACGAACCGACCGTCGGGCTGCACCCACACGACATCCAGCGGATGAACAACCTGTTGCTCCGGCTGCGGGACAAGGGCAACACCGTACTCGTCGTCGAGCACAAGCCCGAGACGATCGAGATCGCGGACCATGTGGTCGACCTGGGACCGGGGGCCGGCTCGGCCGGGGGACAGATCTGCTACACCGGGGACGTCGCCGGACTGCGTCGGTCGGGCACGCTGACCGGGCGACACCTCGACCACCGTGCCCGTCTGCGTCCGCAGGTACGCCAGCCGGTGGGACAACTGTCGATCACCGGGGCCAGCCTGCACAACCTCAGGAACGTCGACGTCGACATTCCACTCGGGGTGCTGACCGTGGTCACCGGGGTGGCCGGCTCGGGTAAGAGTTCGCTGATCCACGGCTCGTTGCCCCGTCGGGACGGTGTGGTCGTCGTCGACCAGTCCGCGATCCGTGGTTCCCGGCGCAGCAACCCGGCCACCTACACCGGGCTGCTCGACCCGATCCGTACGGCCTTCGCCAGGGCCAACGGGGTCAAGGCCGCCCTGTTCAGCGCGAACTCCGAGGGGGCGTGCCCGAACTGCAAGGGGATCGGGCTGGTCTACACCGACCTCGCCATGATGGCCGGGGTGGCGTCGGTCTGCGAGCAGTGCGAGGGGAAGCGGTTCACTCCGAAGGTGCTCACGTACAAGTTGCGTGGCAAGGACATCAGCGAGGTCCTGGGGATGTCCGTGGCCGAGGCCCGGGACTTCTTCGCCACCGGTGGAGCCCGGGCCATCCTCGACCGGCTGGCCGACGTGGGACTGGGCTACCTCAGCCTGGGCCAGCCACTGACCACGCTGTCCGGAGGCGAACGGCAGCGGCTCAAGCTGGCCATCCACATGGCCGAGAAGGCCGCGACCTACGTACTGGACGAGCCGACCACCGGTCTGCACCTCGCCGACGTGGACCAGCTGCTGGCGTTGCTGGACCGTCTCGTGGACCACGGCAACACGGTGATCGTCATCGAGCACCACCAGGCCGTGATGGCCCACGCCGACTGGCTCATCGACCTTGGACCCGGGGCAGGCCAGGACGGCGGTCGGGTGGTGTTCACCGGTACGCCAGCCGAGTTGGTCGCCCACGGGGACTCGTTGACCGCCCGCCACCTGAGGACCTACCTCCAGTCGGCCGGGGCTCAGCCCGACCCGGCCGGCAGCTGAGGGGGCACGGTCAGGACGGGCCACCCGGAGGGGCGACTCCGGGTGGCCCGGTGCCGCCGTACCCTCGCCGGACTCGTGGAGCTGACCCGAGTCAGGGCGCGGTCAGGCCCGCCGGCGATCCGGGCGGGAGGACCGTCGGGTGCACGAACGGGGCAGGTCGACAGGAACCGCTCGGCCACCATCTTCGGTGTGGCAGTCTGCGGAAAAACAGAAGCGGTGACCTGTGTTTCCGCAGGTCACCGCTTCTGTAAGCCCGGCGAAAGGCTATGTGGCCAGAGGCGGGGTCGAACCGCCGACCTTCCGATTTTCAGTCGGACGCTCGTACCAACTGAGCTATCTGGCCTGGTACTCGTCTCATGCTACCCGGCTTTTGGCTAGGTCGCCGAGCGGGTGGTCTGAGCCGCAGACGCAGAACGCCGCGCGTTGGTACGCGCGGCGAGCGGCGCTGGCGGTCCTGACGGGACTTGAACCCGCGACCTCCGCCTTGACAGGGCGGCGAGCACTCCAACTGCTCCACAGGACCTTGCTCCGGCTAGGCCGGTCCGTGCGTGCCCCCAACGGGATTCGAACCCGTGCTACCGCCTTGAAAGGGCGGCGTCCTAGGCCGCTAGACGATGAGGGCGGCCCCGCCATCATTACATATCGCAACTTTGGCGGCTGGTGCTCCCATCCGGCCCCGCCGGAGGCATCAGAAGCATACGTGATCCCGCGTCGCAGAACCAAATTGGTATCCCCTCGGGGCTGCCTCGCTGTAAAGGGGCAGCTCAGGAGCCACTTTGAGCTGCCCGGGTCACTTCAGTCGCGCGATGCCGTACTTGCTCTTGAGGGCCGCGATGATCCCCGGACAGGCGGCGACGGTGTTCGTGCGGTCGCCCCCGCCGTCGTGCAGCAGCACGATCGAGCCGGCCCGGGCGTGGTCGACGACGCGGGTACGAATGGTTCCTGCGCTCGGTTTGTCCCAGTCTCGGGGGTCTACGTCCCAATGCAGCGGCGTCATGCCCAGTTCCCGGGAGATCTTGGTCACGCTCGCGGTCCACTTGCCGCCTGGCTGACGGTAGTAGGGGATCTTCGCGTCGGGGATGATCCGACGGATCTCCCGATTCGTACGTTCGAGGTTGGCCCGGATCTCGGCCTCCGACTTCTTGCCGAGTTCGAGGTCGTGCTGCCAACTGTGGTTACACAGTGAGTGACCTTCCCGCACGATCCGGGCGACCAACTCGGGATGCCGCCGGACCTGGGTGCCGACCAGGCAGAACGTGGCCTTCACCTTCGCCGCGCGAAGCTGGTCGAGCACCTTCGGTGTCCAGACCGGGTGTGGTCCGTCGTCGAAGGTGAGCGCGACCGCCTTGACCCCGGTCACGCGTTTGGTGTTCAGCGGCCCGCTCTTTCCACCCGACCCCGGTGATCGCTTCGGGGTCTTCGTGGGGCTCGGCGTGGTCGGCCTGTTCGTGGGTGGCACGGCCGGATCGGTGCCGGGAGCCGGGGCGGTTGGGCTGGGCTCAGGCGGCGAACCGGGCGCGGTGGGTGGCTGAGCTCCTCGCTGGCCGTCGCTGGCGCAGCCGGTGAGCAGGGTGAGCAGGACCAAGAGGGCCGCCGCAGCGGCACGTCCGAACATCGTTCAACTCCCGAGGGGGCACCGGGACAGGAAAGCTCACGCTAGCTGACTTGAGCGACGCTCGCGTTCCTGGAGAAGTCGGATATCGGGGACCGTTGGGGCAATCCCGCGTCATCGGTCGGGCAGTGCCCGTACGGATGTGAGCATGGCCACCGCCTCGCCGAGGCTGGCCGGGCACAGCACCCCGGCCGGGAGTGCCGTGGGCTGCCAGCCCGGTCCAACCGCCAGGGCGAGCAACGGCCGCCGTGGCCCGGCCAGCAGGGCGGTGATCTGGTCCGGATCGGCGGTCGCCGGGGCGTGTGACCAGACGACGACCGCGGCCGGCCCGGTCCGGTTGACCGCGTCGACCAGGGCCCGCGCCGGTACCCGGGCACCGAGTAGCCGGCAGGCCACGCCCACCTCAGCCAGCGCTGCGGCAAGTGCCTCCAACGCCAGGGTGTGCTGCTCTTCGTCGGCGCAGGCCAACAGGATCCGGGGTGGGGCCGTCCCGGCGGGCGGACGGGCCACGGCGGCCAGGGCCTCGGACACGCACCGGGAGACGAGGTGCTCCACTTCGATCAGTCCGGAGGTGGCGGCGTGACGTTCACCGATGCCCACCAGCACCGGCCTGACCATCCCATCCCAGGTCGCGATCACCCCGTCGGTGGCGATCGCCCGGCTGATCGTGTCCCGCAGGCCCACCGGGTCGAGTCGCATCGCCGCCCGGGCCAGACCACGCGCACCCGGTCCGGACCGGCCGACCGGAATCGTGGTGCCGCCACCGGCGCGGGCCGGTGGCGGTTGGCGGCGAGGCGTTCCGGCCGGCTTGCCGACCCGTACGTCGTTCGGCGCCCGGCGCGCCCACCGGGCGGCCTCGGCCGGGGTCACCCCCTCGGCGGTGAGTCGCCGCATGACCTCCAGCCGGGCGAGGTCGTCGGTGGTGTAACGCCGGTGGTGGCCGGGAACGTGCTGGCTCGGTCCCAGGCCGTAGCGCTGATGCCAGGTCCGCAGCGTGGTGACCGCCACACCCAGTCGGCGGGCGACCGCCCCGGCGCTCAGGGCATCATCGCCCACCCGACCGCTCCGCAGCGTTGCCGGCGGACAGTAACCGGTCGAGTACCCCACCGAGCCAGGGCGCGTACCGGAGTGGATCGGCGTCCAGCGCGGCCATCAGGTCCAGCGGCTCGACCCAGCGCAGATCGGCCACCTCGGCCGGGTCCGGGAGTAGCGGATCGTCCGGTGCGAGTTCCCCGCGCAGCACGTGGTCGTACTCGTGCTCGACCCGACCGGTGGCGGGGTCCTCGGCGCGGTAGAGGTACGTGCCGACCTTGGTCAGGATGATCGGGCCGATGCCCAACTCCTCCCGTAGCCGGTCGTTGGCAGCCGCCTCCGGAGTCTGGCCCGGGGCCGGGTGCCCGCAGCAGGCGTTCGCCCAGCGCAGTGGGAACCGGGTCTTCACCGCCGCCCGCTGTTGCAGCAGGAGCCGGCCGTCCGGGGCCAGCAGCAGTACCGAGAAGGCGCGGTGCAGCCGACCGGGGAGTTGGTGTGCGTCGGCCACGGTGGTTTCCCCGATGGCCTGCCCGTTGGAATCGACCAGTTCGACGAGGTGTGTCTCCCGGACCGTCATCGCGCACCTCCGGTCACCCGGGCCGCGGCGAGCTTCCCGGAGATCAGGACCATCGGTACGCCTACGCCTGGCTGCGTACCGGATCCGACGAAAACCACATTGGACAGTGTGCGGTGCAGATTGGTCGGACGGAACGGCCCGGTCTGGAAAAGGTCGTGTGCGGCGGCGAACGGCGTGCCGGCGGCCATCCCCGCATCGGCCCAGTCGGCCGGCGTGACGACCCGCGAGACCTCGATTCCGTCGCCGAAGCCGACGTAACCCCGGCTCTCCAGGGTGCTGACCAGCTCGTCCGCGTACCGGTCGGCCAGGCCGTCGCGCCAGGGCAGGTCGGCCCGGTCGAGGTTGGGCACCGGTGCCAGTACGTAGTAGGAGTGTCGACCGGCCGGTGCCACCGACGGGTCGCTCCGGCTGGGATTGGTCACCAGCAGGGACGGATCGGACATCAGTCTGCCGCGTTTGATGACCTCGTCGAAGGTGCCCTGCCAGGCCCGGCCGAAGTGGATGTTGTGGTGGGCGATCCGGCTGTACGCCTGGCGGGAACCGACGTGCAGCACCACGCAGGACGGCGAGTAACGGATCCGGCGGGTTCGGGTGGGGGGCAGCAGCTCCTGGTAGGCGGTCGGCAGATCGGGGTTGAGCACCACGACGTCGGCGGGGACGCGCTCGCCGTCCGTGGTCCGTACGGCGGCCGCCCGCCCGGCCGAGGTCTCCACCTTGTCGACGGTGGTGCCGTAGCGGATCTGGACCCCGTGTTTCTCGGCGGCCCCGGCCAGTGCCCGGGACACCGCGTGCATGCCACCGCGCGGGAAGTAGACCCCGGCGACCGAGTCGAGGTAGGCGATGACGGTGTAGATGGCGAGGGCGTCGTGCGGGGCGAGCCCGGCGTACATGGCCTGGAAGGAGAAGATCCGGCGGGTGCGGGGATCGGCGAAGAACTGGTCGACCTTGGTCTGCAGCCGACGGAACGCGCCCGCCGCGACCAGTCGTAGCAGGTTGCCGGTGAGCAGGTCGATCGGCGAGTCGAGATTACGGTCGATGAAGTCGCGGCGCTCCAACTGCCACAGGTTGCGGGCGTAGTCGACGAAGCGCAGGTAGCCGTCCGCCTCCCGGGGCCCGCAGACCCGGGAGACCTCGGCGGCCATCCGGGCCGTGTCCGCGATCACATCCAGCGTCGATCCGTCCGGATAGTGCGCCCGGTACGTCGGATCGAGCGGGCTCAGCTCCAGCCAGTCGGTCAGTTCCTCACCGACCGCGCCGAGCGCCTCGGCGATCAGGTCGGGCATGGTCAGGACCGTCGGTCCGGTGTCGAACTCGTATCCCTCGATGCTGAGTCGACCGGCCCGGCCACCCGGCACCGGCTCGCGTTCCAGCACGGTGACCTGCCGACCACTGCCGGCCAGGTGCAGCGCGCAGGCGAGACCACCCAGGCCGGCGCCGACGATCACCACCCGATCGGTGCGTCCGGTTACCGTCCGCACGCGCTCACCTCCACCGTCCTCGTGGTCGCAACCGCTACCGCAGTCGGCTACGACCCGGGCCGAGCGTACCCTAGGCTTACGAGTTGCATCGATTGCTGCGTCGATTATCCGAGGGGGGATGGTGTCCGCCGATCTCACCGCAGCCTATGAACGCTGCCGTGAGCTGCACAAACGGCACGGGCGCAGCTACTATCTCGCGACTCGGCTGCTGCCGGCGTGGAAGCGACGGCACGTGCACGCGCTCTATGGTTTCACCCGCTACGCGGACGAGATCGTGGACCGGACCGGCGACCTGACGCCCGGGGCGCGGAAGGCGCAGCTCACGGAATGGGCCGACCGGTTCACGACCGGCCTGCGCGGTGAGCCGGTGGACGACCCGTTGCTGCCCGCCGTCCTGCACACCATCGCTGTCTTCGACCTCGATCGTCGTGACTTCGTGGCGTTCCTCCAGAGCATGGCGATGGACCTGACCGTCACCTCGTATCCGACCTATGCTGACCTGCTCGACTACATGGAGGGCTCGGCTGCGGTCATCGGCACGATGATGCTGCCGATCCTCGGTAGCCGGGACCCGGAGGCCGCCCGGGAACCGGCTCGACAGCTCGGTTTCGCCTTCCAGCTCACCAACTTCATCCGGGACGTCGCCGAGGACCTCGAACGCGGCCGGACGTACCTGCCGGATGCGGATCTGGCCGCGTTCGGCCTGACCCGGGAGGACCTGGTCGCTGCCGCCGCGCGCCGTCGCGCCACGCCGCGCATCCGGGAACTGATCGAGTACGAGGTGACCCGGGCCCAGGCGCACTACGCGGCGGCGGCTCCGGGCATCGTGCTGCTGGATCCCGGATCGCAGTCCTGCATCCGGACCGCCTACGCGGTCTACGGCGGGATCCTCGACGAGGTGGCCGCGCAGTCGTACGACGTCTTCGCCAAGCGGGCCACCGTGCCGGGTCGGCGTCGGTTGGCGGTCGCCGCCCGGCACCTGCTGGCCCCGGCGGGTGCCCCGGTCGCCGTACCCGGCCCACCGACCGATCCAGCGGCGATCAGCTGACGACCAGGGCATCTCGCCAGTCGGGTGGCCCGGGTGACGGGTCTGCGGGATGCTGGCGGGATGGCGGAGCCGGAACTGGTGGATGTGGTCGTCGTCGGCCTCGGGGTCGGTGGTGAGGAGGTCGCCGGTCGGCTGGCTGAGGCTGGTCTGTCCGTGGTCGGCATCGAACGGGGTCTCGTCGGCGGGGAGTGCCCGTACTGGGGCTGTGTCCCGAGCAAGATGATGATCCGGGCGGCGAACGCGCTGGCCGAGGCCCGGCGAGTCGACGAACTGGCCGGTACGGCGCAGGTCCGGCCGGACTGGGGGCCGGTGGCGCGCCGGATCCGCGAGGAGGCCACGGACCACTGGGACGACCGGGTCGCGGTCGAACGGCTCACCGGTAAGGGCGTACGAATGGTCCGCGGTCACGGGATCCTCGCCGGTCCCGGGCAGGTACGCGTTGGTGACCACGTCTGTCAGGCTCGCCGAGGCATCGTGATCGGCACCGGCACGTCAGCTGCCGCTCCACCGATCGAAGGGCTGGCGGAAACGCCGTACTGGACCAACCGGGAGGCGATCGCGGTCGAGAAGCTGCCCGACTCGCTGGTGGTGCTCGGAGGTGGGGCGATCGGTCTGGAACTCGCCCAGGTCTTCGCCCGGTTCGGCGTACGGGTGAGCGTGGTGGAGGTGGCTGACCGGTTGCTGGCCATGGAGGAGCCCGAATCGTCCGCACTGGCCGCCGAGGCGTTGCAGGCCGACGGCGTGGAGATCCAGACCGGTGTACGCGCCGAACGCGTCAGCCACGACACGCGCGGATTCGCCGTACACCTGTCGGGTGGTGTGGTGGTCGGCGGCGACCAACTGTTGGTGGCCACGGGGCGGCGGGCGCGGCTGGCCGAACTGGGAGTGGAGACGGTCGGGCTGGATCCAGCGCAACGGTTCCTGACCGTCGACGACCGGATGCGGGCCGGTGACGGTATCTGGGCGGTCGGCGACGTGACCGGTCACGGTGCGTTCACCCATGTGGCGATGTACGAGGCCGCGATCGCCGTTCGGGACATCCTGGCAGGCCCGGGCTCGGGTGCCGGTCCACGCGCCGAGGGCGGGCCGCCTACCGGACCCGGGCCCCGAGCCGACTATCGGGCGCTGCCCCGGGTGACCTTCACCGACCCGGAGATCGGCGCGGTCGGCCTGACCGAGCAGCAGGCCCGTGACCAGGGACTGAACGTGCAGGTGGGGTTGGCCCGACTGTCCAACTCGGCACGGGGATGGATCCACAAGGCCGGCAACGAGGGGTTCGTCAAGTTGGTGGCCGATGCCGGGCGGGGAGTCCTGGTCGGCGCGACCTCCGCCGGCCCGGCCGGAGGCGAGGTACTCGGCGCGCTGACCGTGGCGGTACACGGCGAGGTGCCGCTGGCCACCCTCTGCAACATGATGTACGCGTACCCGACCTTCCACCGGGCGATCGAGGACGCGCTCCGCGACCTGGGCGGTTCCGCCCCCGGCTAGCCGTTGCCCGGTCCTGACCTGCCAGCGCCCGCGATCCGAGCTGCGGAACCCGGAAAACGTCGGCCCGGTCGGAAATGATGACGGACGATGTAGTTGGCCGACTGGCCGACTGGCCGAGGTGAGGAGACCGAGATGGTGGAGAAGGAGCCGGTGGGCGAGCTGGACCCGCGGTTCAGCAGTGAGGGCGCGACCGCGATCGAGTGGGCGCAGGCGCGGGAGCACCTGGTCGACGCGGAGGTGTACTGGCTCTCGACGGTCCGACCGGAGGGGCGCCCGCACGTCACACCACTGTTGGCCCTCTGGCACGACGACATGCTGTATTTCTGCACCGGCCCGACCGAGCGCAAGGCGAGGAACCTCGCGGCCAATGCACACTGCGTGCTCACCACCGGGTCCAACATGTTGAACAAGGGGCTCGACCTCGTGGTCGAGGGCGAAGCCGTGCAGGTGGACGACGACGGCAGGCTGCGGCGGATCGCCGCCGCGTACGAGTCGAAGTACGGCAGTGACTGGCACTTCGAGGTACGTGACGGCGTTTTCCACAACGCCGCCGGCGGCACGGCCCTGGTGTACGAGGTCGCGCCAACCACCATCTTCGGCTTCGCCAAGGGCGAGTACGGGCAGACCCGCTGGCGCTTCTCCGCGTGACCAGGGACTGACCGACTCCGGCGTGTCGTCGGCGTGTTTCGACAGAACTCCCTGGTCACGCGGATCAACTAGCAGGCCTCGCCCACAGTCAGAAGGCCTCGTCCAGGGAGACCGAACCGGAGACGGCCACCTGGTACGCCGACACCCGCCGCTCGAAGAAGTTCGTCAGCTCCTGGACGTCCTGCAACTCCATGAACGGGAACGGGTTCTCCGAGCCGTACCGGGGTGGCAGCCCGAGCCGGGTGAGCCGGGCGTCGGCGACGTACTCCAGGTAGCGCTGCATGTCCGCGGTGTTCATGCCGGGCAGCCCGTCCCCGCACAGGTCCCGGGCGAAGGCCAGCTCAGCGGCGACCGCCTCCTTGATCATGCGGGTCACCTGGGCGGACAACTCGTCGTCGAACAGGTCCGGCTCCTCCCGGCGGACCGTGTCGACCACCGCGAAGGCGAACTCCATGTGCATCGACTCGTCGCGGAACACCCAGTTGGTGCCGGTGGCCAACCCGGAGAGCAGGCCGCGTGAGCGCAGCCAGTAGACGTACGCGAAGGCGCCGTAGAAGAACAGCCCCTCGACGCAGGCGGCGAAACAGATCAGGTTGAGCAGGAACGCCCGCCGGTCGGCCCGGGTCTCCAGCCGGTGCAGCGAGTTGATCGAGTTGATCCAGCGGAAGCAGAAGTCCGCCTTGTCCCGGATCGACGGGATGTGTTCGACCGCCGCGAACGCCTTCGCCCGCTCGTCGTGGTCGGGCAGGTACGTGTCCAGCAGGGTCAGGTAGAACTGGACGTGCACCGCCTCCTCGAAGAGTTGCCGGGACAGATAGAGGCGGGCCTCCGGTGCGTTGACGTGCTGATAGAGGTTGAGCACCAGGTTGTTCGCCACGATCGAGTCACCGGTGGCGAAGAACGCCACCAGTCGGTGTACCAGGTGCCGTTCCTGATCCGACAGCTTCGCCAGGTCGGGTACGTCCGAGGCCAGGTCGACCTCCTCCACCGTCCAGGTGTTACGGATGGCCGCCCGGAACCGTTCGTAGAAGTCCGGGTAGCGCATCGGACGCAGGGTCAGGTCCATGCCGGGGTCGAGCAACATCTGACTGGTCACTGGCATGCCTCGCAGATCTCCGGGTTTTCCAGGGAGCAGGCCACGGCGTCCGCCGCCTCGGCCGCTGGGGTGTCGGGAAGGGCCCCTTCCAGGGCAGACAGCGATAGCAGGGGACCCTTTCTGACGGTGGTCTGGGCGATCCGCGTCGCGGGACGGGAACGCAGGTAGTACGTCGTCTTCAGCCCGGCCCGCCACGCGTAGGCGTACATCGAGGAGAGCTTGCCGATGGTCGGGGCGGCCTGGAACAGGTTCAGCGACTGCGACTGGTCGACGTACGGCGTACGCGCGGCGGTCAGATCGATCAGCGCCTTCTGGGGCAGTTCCCAGGCGGTCCGGTAGAGCGTCTTCAACTCGTCCGGAATGTCCAAGGTGGCCACCGACCCGTCGGCGGTCTTGATCGCGTCCCGGGTCGCCGGGGTCCACCGGCCGAGCCGCTTGAGGTCGGCCACCAGATGCCGGTTGACCTGGAGGAACTCGCCGGACAGGGTCTCCCGCTTGAAGACGTTGGAGACCAGCGGCTCGACGCACTCCGAGCAGCCCGCGATCGAGGCGATGGTGGCGGTCGGTGCGATCGCGACCAGCAGCGAGTTGCGCAGACCGTACCGGGCGACCTTCTCCCGTATCGCCGCCCAGGCGTCCGGTCGTACCGGCGAGGCGGACGGGTAGTGGTCGAGGTGCAGCACGCCACCGGCCGCCCGGGTCTGTCCGTACGCCGGGTGCGCGCCCCGCTCGGCGGCCAGCGAGGCCGACGTGTCGTACGCGGCGAGGGCGATCTCCTCGGCGATCCGGGTGGAGAGCGCCAGTGCCCCGGGCGAGTCGAACGGCAGCCGCAGCGCGGCGAAGACGTCGGCCAGTCCCATCACTCCGAGACCGATCGGTCGCCAGCGTCGGTGCGCGGCGGCGGCCTGTTCGGTCGGGAAGTAGTTGCGGTCGATCGCCCGGTCGAGGGCGGCGACCGCGATCCGGACGGTGTCGGCCAGCGCGGCGAAGTCGACCTCGCCGTCCACGAGGTGGGCGGCCAGGTTGACGGAGCCGAGGGTGCAGACGGCGGTCTCCCCGTCGCTGGTCACCTCCAGGATCTCGGTGCACAGATTGGACAGGTGCACCACGCCGCCACCGTTGCCCACCTGGTTGCAGGTACGGTTCGCCGCGTCCTTGAAGGTCATCCAGCCGTTGCCGGTCTGCGCCAGGGTACGCATCATCCGGGCGTACAGGCTCCGGGCCGGCAGGGTCTTCACAGCCTTGCCTGCGACCTCGGCCGCCCGGTAGGCGGTGTCGAACTCGTCGCCCCACAGGTCGACCAGTTCCGGTACGTCCTTCGGGTCGAACAGCGACCAGTCCGCGTCCGCCTCGACCCGCCGCATGAACTCGTCCGGGATCCAGTTGGCCAGGTTCAGGTTGTGCGTACGCCGGGCCTCGTCACCGGTGTTGTCCCGTAGCTCCAGGAACTCCTCGATGTCGGCGTGCCAGGTGTCCAGGTAGACGCAGGCCGCCCCCTTGCGCCGGCCGCCCTGGTTGACCGCCGCCACGCTGGCGTCCAGGGTGCGCAGCCACGGCACGATCCCGTGCGAGTAGCCGTTGGTGCCCCGGATCAGCGAGCCGCGCGAGCGTACCCGGGACCAGGAGACACCGATCCCGCCGGCGTACTTGGACAGCTTCGCCACCTGCGTGTAGCGCTCGTAGATCGATTCGAGCTCGTCCTTCGGCGAGTCGACCAGGAAACAGGAGGAGAGCTGCTGGTGCCGGGTACCGGCGTTGAACAGCGTCGGCGAGCTGGGCAGGTAGGCCAGGCTGGCCATCCGTCGGTACAGGTCGGCGGCCTGCTCGACCGTTTCGGCCAGGCCGGTGGCGACCCGTAGGAAGAAGTGCTGCGGGGTCTCCAGCACGTTCCGGCTCTCCGGGTGCCGCAACAGGTAGCGGTCGTAGACCGTACGGAGGCCGAAGAACTCGAAGGCATCGTCGGCCGTGGGGTCGACCAGGGCGTCGAGTTCGGCGGCATGCGCGGCGACGAAGGTGACGAAGCCGGGATCCAGCAACCCCTGTCTGGTTGCTGCCGCGACGGATTCGCTGAACGTGCGTACGCCCTGGTCAGCGGCCTCCTGTCGGATGCGCTCGGTGAGTAGTCGAGCGGCCAGCCTGGCGTACTGCGGCTCCTCGGCGATCAGCCCGGCGGCGGCGGAGATGGCCAGTTGGAGCAGCTCGTCCTGGCCCGCACCCGGGGTCCGCCCGGATCGGACCAGGGCCAGCACCCGCTCGGCATCGGTGTCGGGCAGATCGTGCCGGTGCCGCTCGACGGCGGTACGCAGCCCGTGGTCGGGCTGTTGCTCAGGCTCCGCTGCTGGCGGGGCGGTGGTCACGGCTGCCGTCATGTTCGCTCCTCGTCGTCTCGGCCGGACCGGAGACTCGCGAGGGGACACGTCGGCACGCCGGATCACCGCCGGTCGGTGTTCCGGCAGTCACCCGTACGTCTCGACGGCCCTCCCGCGAGGCCCCGAGGTGGTACGCGCGTCGGACGGGTCGGTGCCCGACACGCATTACTGGCAGGTCTTCGGACTTGCGGGCAGGGCGCGTTGCCGCGCTTGCCTACTGGCCGTCGCTTCCCAGATCCGGCTGGCCTGTCCAGACCGAAAGGCTTCCGGCCGGACACCGTGATCCAGTGCTGTTGACGGCGGTCGTTCCCGCTCACCGCTGCGGGGCAGTCCCGGATTCACACCGGGTTCCCTCTTTGGCCGCGACATCTGGATGGATGCCGAAGCCTGGCCACCCGCCTGGAGGGGCAAGGGTGGACCAGCAATGAACCGATCCTAGATGTAGTGGCTGGGGGTACGTCAACGCACCAGATGGTGTGGCGTGTCGCGGTTGACGGGAGTGGATCTGGATCATCGTGGGCGGTCGTTGTCTGCCCGTCAGCTCCGGCAGGTCAGCCACGCTCCCGGCACCCAGCCGGCGTGCCGGTGGCGGTTTGGCCACCGTACGGCCGGGAAGTAGCCGGGAGTGCGGACGATGATGGTGCGGAACATGATGACGAAGCTGGAGCGGGCCGCCCGGCTCGACCGGCTGGGTGACCGGCTGCAACACGGCGTCTTCTCGGTCCTGCCGAACCAGCGGGTCCGGGACTTCCTACACGGGGTGAACCTCGGTCATCCGCTGCATCCGGCGCTCGTGCAGTTGCCCATCGGTGCCTGGGTCAGCACCGCCATCCTGGACCTGATCCCCGGCCAGCGACGGGCCGCGACGGTGCTGGTGGCGGTGGGCACCGCGAGTGCGCTGCCGGCGGCGATCGCCGGGGCCAACGACTGGGCGTCGCTCTCCCGGGAGCAGCGACGGGTCGGCCTGGTCCACGCGATGGCCAACGCGATCGGCACGACCCTGTACGCCGGCTCGGTGGCTGCCCGGTTGAGTGGACGACACGGTGCCGGCCGGATGCTCGGCTTCCTCGGGTTGGCGGCGGCCAGTGGCGGGGCGTACCTCGGTGGGCACCTGGCCTACAAACAGGCCGCCGGGGTCAACCAGGGCGTCCAGGAACTGCACCTGATCGAGGACGGGTGGCATCCGATCGCCGACATCGCCAGCCTGCCCGACGCCACGTTGCTGACCCGGGAGGTCGACGACGTGTCGGTGGTGGTGTACCGGGACGGTGATGAGGTCACGGTGATGTTGGAGCGGTGCGCCCACCAGAGCGGTCCGCTCGGCGAGGGCAGGGTCACCCGGGTCGACGGGCGTACCTGTGTGGTCTGCCCCTGGCACGGGAGCACCTTCCAGCTCAACGGCGGTGAGGTCGTACACGGGCCGGCCGGTACCGACCAGCAGGTGCTACCCACCCGGGTGGTGGACGGCGTGCTACAGACCCGGCTGCCCTGACCCGACCACCTGGCGTGGTCGGCGGGACTGGGCAGCCGGGCTGCGTGGTCGCGCTCAGTCGCAGGTCACTGCGGGTTGGGCCCGGGTGACGAGGTTCGTGTAGCCGGTGGTGCCGTCCAGCCAGACCACCCGACGGTTCTCGTCGGAGGCGTGCACACCCTGGTCACCCCGGTTGCACGAGAACCGGACGGGAGCCCCACCGCGCACCGGGACCTGGTACAGCTTCGGTAGCGCGGCGTTGGTGAGCTGGCTGCTCGGCTGGGACGTGAACGTCACGTACCGGCTGTTGGCGTCGAGCGCGGGCACCCTCGCC
This sequence comes from Micromonospora sonneratiae, assembly GCF_042679305.1. Taxonomy (NCBI): domain Bacteria; kingdom Bacillati; phylum Actinomycetota; class Actinomycetes; order Micromonosporales; family Micromonosporaceae; genus Micromonospora; species Micromonospora sonneratiae. The sequence continues at coordinate 113,317 of NZ_JBHTMP010000017.1, forward strand.
AGGCCCGACGCCTCGGTCACGACATCGGTGACGCCGGTGCCGTCCAGGGCCGCCCGTTTGATCGCGCTGATCCCGTCGATGCCGGTGTCGTGCACCCAGTAGACCGCGTCGGCGGTGACGACGACGTCCTTGACGAAGACGCGCTCGGTCCCGACCGGGATGACGGTCTTCGTCCCGGTGCGCAGGTTCCACACCACCGGGTTGTAGTGCCAGCCGGTCGCGTCCTGCACGATCTGCGCGTAGGCCAGCACATCGCCGTGGAGCGACGCCCACGAACCCTGCGTACCCACCTCGGGCGTCAGGTTGACCGTCGACCCGTCCGGCCTGCGTACCACCACGTCGCTCTCGAAGAGGTCGTACGAGAAGAGGGTCCAGGCGGCGGTACGGCCCGACACGATCGGGTTGCTCAGATCCTCGTTCCGGCCGGTCACCGTCGCGAGGCTGGTCACCGGCCCGCCGGTCAGCGCCCGTTGGTAGACGTCCACGACGAGTTGACCGTCGACGACCGCGGTGCCGGTCCACACCCCCGTGCGGCCGTCGGTGGCCGGCTGCTCGTGCGTGCGCTCGTCGGCCGGCGAGAGCTGTCGGGCCTTCCCACCGTCGGTGGCACCGGTCCAGATCGAGGTCGCCCCCGACTCCGCCGTCGGTGCCTGGCTCACCACGTACCGGCCGCCGGCGGCGTCGAGCGCGGCAGCGGCATGCCGTACGTCGGCCAGCAGCGTCTTCGAGTCGACGCCGAGTTCCCGCTCCCAGCCCGGCGTGATGCCGTGACCGTCGAAGGCCGCCCGGACGACCGCCTTCTGGTTGACGGTGAAGCCGAGCGCGGTCGCGGCCTCCAGTACGGCGGTGCGACCGTCGGTGAACCCGTCGAGTGGCGTCATGTACTCGGTTAACGCCTTGTAGACGAGCCGGTCGGCCAGCAGCGGATCGAGTTTCTCCCGGATGTCCCACAGTGCTCCGGAGAAGATGGTGGAGTTCAGGTGCACCCCGCCGTTGTCGGTCGAGGTGCGGACGCCGAGATAGTCGGAGTACGTGGTCCGGCCGTCGTTCAGGTTGCGCAGGGCGCACTGCGCAGGTGTGCCGGACTTGCAGAGGTCCTCGGCCAGCAGCCCGGCGTCCGGGTGCGACATCGGCGTACCGGTGACCGTCACGTCGATCGCGTTGCCGAAGTAGTCGGCGATCGCCTCGTTCATCGCCCCGGACTGGTTGCGGTAGACGAGGTCCGCGGAGTTGGTGATGACGCCGTGGGTCATCTCGTGTCCGACGACGTCGAGGTCGGCGGCGAACGAGTAGCGGGTCGAGGTGGCCCCGCCGTACACCATCTTCTGGCCGTCCCAGAACGCGTTGTTGAACGGCCGACCGAAGTTGGTCACGTTGACGACGGAGATCATCGGGCTGCCGGCGCCGTCCAGGCCGTCCCGGCCGAGCCGTGACCGGTAGAACTCGTACACCTGACCGGCGCCGTAGTGTGCGTCGACCGCGCCGGTCGTGCTGGGCGCCCCGGTGAACGGGATGGTGTCGGCCGACATCAACGGTGTCTCGGGTGGTAGCTCTCCGAGGTAGTCGTAGTAGCTGCGTCCCTCGGCGTCGTAGGTGAGGATCTCCCCACCGCTGGTCGGGTACATCGCACGGGAACGGTCGCGCAGTTCGTACCGGCCGTCGGCACGCTGGTACGCCTCGACCGGTACCGACCGGCCGTGCTCGTCGGTGCCGGTCGTCGAGACCGCCCCCTCGGCGAAGTTGACCGTGTCGTAGGTCAGCGCGACGGTGCCCGCGTGCGCGTCCACGAACACCTCGCGGACGAACGGCGTCTGGGTTGCGGTGTCGACGCCCCGGAGGGTGAGCCGCCAGGTGAGGACACCGCCGCCGGTCGGCAGGACGGTCAGTCCCCGGTCGGTGACCGTGACCGAGGCCCGGGTCTGCGGATCCAGGCCACGCCGGGCGATCCGGCTGGCCACGTCCGCGCCGATGCGGGGCGTGGTCGAGACGCCGAGTTCGGTGAAGTAGCGGCCGTTGACGCTGGTCACCGTGCGGGTCCCGGTCCTGGTCAGGTGTACGAGGTAGTGCGCCCCGAACACTTCGACGCCCCGGTGCCGTTGCACGAACCGTACGGTTTCCGTGCGGTCGTCCCCGGTCACGTTCCGTACCCGCAGGTCGTCGGTGGCGACGTGGTAGCGGCCGGAGTTGCGGGCGAGGTGGTCGCGAGCTGCGGTCGCGGCGTCCCCACCGGGGGCGCGTTCGCCGATCCCGCTCACCAACGCGGGTGCCCGGGTGCCCTCGCCCGCTGTCGACTGTGGATCAGGTGCGGCGGTGGCCGGACCGGCCACGGTGGCCAGCGTTCCGGCCACGAGTACCGCGGTCAGCGCTGTGGAACCCAGCGCCGTGGAGATTCTGCGCAAGGTCGTTCCTCTCTCAGTAGTTAGGAACCTTTCCTGTTTCCTAGTACTGAGATCGATCAAAGTCAATGAAAATGCCGTCGTCGCCCGGTCAGTTCCGCCGGTGTCGGCCGACTTCGGGAGCCCGGCTCTCGGCCGTCGACCGGCTGCCGACCGTCGACCGGGTGCTGGCCGTCGACCGGGTGCTGGCCGTCGATCGCTTGCCGGCGGTCGACCGGCGGCGGAGCCCGAGCACCGCGCCGATCTGCGCACCGATGATGCCGGCGACCGAGATGACCGCGGACACCGCGAGCGGTCGGTTGACCTGGCTCAGTTCGCTGGACCGGGCGGCACCGGCGGCCAGGGTGGGTTCATCCGGTTGCCGGTGCCGTGGCGTCTCCCCGTCGGGTGCGGAAGTCGCGGGTGGGGTCGTCGGGCGCGGCACTGTCGGGCGCGGAGCCGGTGGTGTCGCCGGACGGTTTCCGGGCGGCGGCGGTACGGCGACCAGGCCGGTGGCGTGTTCGCGTACCCCCCGGTCGGCGGCCTCGTCCGGCAGCCGGAGCAGTTGCCCCGGACGGATCCGGTTCGGGTCCCGGATCTTGTTGAGTCGGGCGAGGTCGCGGTAACGGTCGAAGTCGCCGAGATAGCGGTCGGCGATGTGGCCGAGATAGTCGTCGCGCTCGACCCGGTAGACCGGCACCGGCTCCGGACGCGGGGAGGTCACCGGCACCGACCAGCGGACCGGTGACCCGGCGACGGAACCCGGTGTGGAGCCGGCCGGGAGCAGTGCGGCCTGGGCGGCCACCGGCGGGCGGTACGGTGCCACGGCCGCGACCGTTGCCGCCCTCGATGCGGCGGAGGCCGCCGGACTGGCTGCGATGATCAGCGCGACCGAGCCGACCAGGGCCGCCACCGCCCGTTGCTGCCGGCTCAACCCGGGAAGTCGCGGTGCCGGCCGTCGCCGTACCCGTGCCGGCAACTCCACCAGTACGGAGAGCGCGAAGGTCGCCCAGCCCGCCCAGCCGACGATCGCCAGCGCCCGCAGGAAGAGCTGTCCATCGTCCCGGCTGGTCAACGTGGTGGTGATCTCGTCCATGCCGGGCAGGTGGTCGGGGAGCGGATTACCGGCGAAGGCGACCAGGGCGACCGGTGCGCCCACCAACAGTCCGAGTAGGACGATCAGCGCGGCGAGTCCGGTGACGATCTGCCCGGATCGGCGGGCGATGGACGGTCGTACGGCTGATACGTGTGCTGTGGGCATCAGCTTTCCTCCCTACGGTTCGGTCCGCAGGTGGGCGGTGGCCTCGCCACGGACCAGGATCTTGTCCCTGAAGCCGAAGAGGTCGAGCAGGTAGGTGTCGTACTCCACGTCGACGGTGACGGTGAGCTGCTGTCCGGTGTCGAACCGGACCGACCAGGCCCGGACGCCCTCCACTCCGGCCAGGTAGTTGCGGATTGCCGTACGGGCCTGCTCCTCGTCGACCACCTTCGGGCGGCCCTCGACCGCCGAGGCCAGGTCGATGGACTGGCCGCCGGCTCGGGCCGCCTCGGCAGCGAGGTTGTCGGCCCGCTGCATCGACCGCAACTGGCCGGTGCCGTCGAAGGCCAGCCCGATGATCACCAGTACGCCGGTGAGGGCGACCGCCAGGAACAGGCTGACCCGGCCGGCATCCCGGCCCGCGTCGCCACCTGGCCGGTGCCCCGTTGCGGTCGGCGTGCGATCGTCAGCAGCGGGACCTGACCCGTACCGGAGAAGGGGTGGCCCGTGGGTGTTCACACGTCGAGCCCCTTCCCGTCGGGATCGGTGCGGGGCTCGACGGTCACGGACCCGGAGGCCCGGCTCCGGTAACGGTCCAGTGGGGACACGAAGGTCGCCCTGACCAGCCGTTCGGTCGGCATGCCCGGCAGGATCGACATCCGCAGGTCCCGAAAGGACACCCGGCAGGAGACGGTGACCGAGACCGAGGCGTCCTGCCCGACGGGGCTGCGGAACGCCGCGTCGAACGTGGCGGGCCGCCCCCGTACGCTGCCGGCGAAGTCCAGACGGGGTGGCTGCGTGCAGGAGAGCCCCTCCCAGTCGAGCCGGGTACGGGCCGCGTCCCGGGCCGCCTCCCGGGCTGCGGCGGCGGTCCGGGAGATGGACGCGGCCCGGGCGGCGTCATGCGCCGCCACCTCGATCGCCTCGTGTGCCACGGCGGTACGCCCGGCGACCCCGGCCAGCACCACCAGTGCCAGGAAGGCGGGGATGAGCACGGCTACCTCCACCGAGACCGATCCCCGGTCGCTGCGGCCGACTGCCCGTACGGTCATCGTGGCGGCTCCGGGGTGACCCGTTCCACGGTGCCGTGTGCGGTCTCGCTGACTGCCGGCAGTGGGATCAACGGCACGATACGCAGCGGCTGGCCGGTGACGGTGGCGCTGACCTGCGTCGTACCCGGACGGACGGTGACCCTCGCACCGGTCAGCCAGTCACCGGCCCGGGTGATGAACTCCTCCGCGCGGCGCTGACCGACGCCGTCGGCGGCCCGGTACGCCCGCTGAGCGTTCACCGCCTCCTGGGCGGCGTTCAACGCGGTGGCCCGGGCGAGGAACCAGGCGGCGGCCTGGACGGAGGCGAGGAGCAGGATCAGGATGGCGGGCAGCAGCACGGTCAGCTCGACCGGGTTCGCCCCCCGGTCCCGGCCCGGTCCCGCTTCCCGCCCCTGATCCGGCTGGTTGCCGCGGCGCATCGGGCTACTTGGGGTCGGCCGGGGTGGGCAACTTCTCCAACCAGCCCTTGGCAGCTGCCAGCGCGCCGGCGGTCACCACGGTGGCCACGAACACCAGCCCCATGATGATCACTGCGGTCGGCACCGGACTGTCCCCCCGTTCGCCGTCGCGGCGCAGTTCGGCGAGGCGTACGGCGAGGAAGGTGTGGAGGTAGGTGAAGACGGTCATTGAAGGCTCCCTTCGGGGACAGGCAGGAGACGGCAGGTCAGATGCGGGACATGAACGGATAGATGACGAAACCGACGAGGACGAAGACGAGCAGTGCACCGGGGATGTCCAGGCGGCTGGTGACCGCCTCGGCCCGGGCCAGGTTGTCGGTACGGATCTGGTCACGCAACGAGTCGGCGCGGCTGCGTAACGTCTCGTGTACCTGGGCGCCCTCGGTCCCGGACGACTGCATGATCGAACCGACGTCACCCAGTTCCGGTACGCCGATCTTCTCGGCCAGGTCCCGCAACTCGTCCCAGGGCGAGTGCATCTGGAGTTGCGCCATCCGCAGCGCCTCCCGGATCCGTTCGAAGACCCAGCCGTCGCAGACGCCGGCCGCCCGTTCCAGCGACTGCACCGGGCCGTGCGCCGCCGACAGTTGCAGGGCGACCAGGTCGAGGTAGGCGCAGACGGCCTGGCTGAACTCGCGACGGGCCTTCTCCGCCTTGACCAGTACCGACCGGTGGGCCAGGACCACCGCGGTGAACGCCATGCCCAGCCCGGCCACGGTGGGAATGACGACCGGTGGCCGTACCCCGGCCAGGAACAGCACCAGTGCGGACAGGGCGGGCATCGCCAGGCCGACCAGTGCGGAGAGCAGCAGCGAGAGGGTGTACTGCTCGGGGGAGCGGCCGATCAGCGCCAGCTGCCGGTGCGGCGGGCGCAACGTACGGGTCAGGCCACCCAGCCAGTCCAGCTCACCGCCACCGGTGGCCCGGAGCGGTCCGGCCGGCTGGTGCAGCCGACGCAACGCGGGCCCGAGTGCCGGGGTGACCGGAAGCGTCTCCCGGACCAGGAGGAACACGCCCAGGCCGATGATCGCCCCGCCGACGATCCCGATGGCCAGGTGCCAGTTCACCAGGATCATGCGATCACCTCCTCGGGATCCGGGGCGGCGAGGAACCGGGCCGGGCGGGGCGGCAGGCTCATCGCCCGTACCCAGGCCAGCAGGCCGACGAAGCAGCCGCCGAGGAACACCATCACGATCTGCCCGGTCGGTGTGCCGTACGGGCGCATGTAGTCCGGGTTGACCAGCCCGTACAGCAGGATCAGCAGGGTCATCCCGGTCAGGAAGCGCACCGCGAACCGGGGCTGGGTACGTTTGGCCTCCACCTCGCGCCGGGTGGCGACCTCGGCCGCCGAGGCGGAGGCGATCGAGCCGAGTACGTCGCCGAGCCGCTCGCCCCGGTCGGTCAGGTGCAGGATCAGCGCGGCCACCACCTGGTCGCAGACCGGGTCACCGATCTCGTCGGCGAACGCCAGCAGCGCGGTCCGCCCCTGCCAGCCGGCCTGCAACCGGGCGGCCAGCAGCCGTACCTCGTCCTCGATCTCCTCGGGTGCGGTCGCCACCGTGTTGATGACGGTCTGTTGCAGCCCCTGACCGGTGCCGGACACGTCCTTGAGTCGGCGGGTCCATTCCCCCACCGCCTCGATCCGGGCGATGGCCCGCTGCTCGGCCTTGCCGACGGTGAACAGCCATGGCGTGCCCGGCACCGCGATGACGACCAGCAGCCCGACCACCGGCAGGCCGGTGAGCAGGAAGGCCAGCGCGCCGGCGACCAGGGCGGTTCCCAGCAGCATTTGGTGCCGGCGCTGCTCCCGTCGGCTGCTGCCGGACCCGAGCCAGAGCAGCCGCAGGGCCCGGCCGCCCGTGGACGGCGGTGCCGGCGGACGTCGGGTGCCGATCAGCGAGACGACCGCGAGGACCAGCCCGGCCACGCAGGCCGCCCCGGACAGGACCGCGATCAGCTCGATGTTGGCCGGTAGGTTCACGCCGCCTCCCCGATCGGTTCAGCCTTCCGTCCGGGCGGTGGCGGCAGGCCCCGGCCCCCGGTCATGTCCGCCGCCGTAGCTGACTGTGCCGGGGCCGACGCCACGCGCCGGTGCCCGCCTCGATGAACCGGGACAGCACCCGGGGGTCGTAGCCGACCCGCATGAGCTGGTCGCGGACCCGTTCCGGCAGATGCCGGGGTACGGCCCGACCGTCGGACCCCGGACCGAACACCGTCGTCGTGGTGATCCGGCTGTTCTCGCCGGCGCCGATCACCTCCTCGACGTGCGAGACGAACCGGTACTTCCGTCCACCGATGGCGGTCTCGTCCTCGACGGTGACGTAGACGATCAGGTCGAGCGCGTTGCCGGCCATCCGGCGGGCCTGCTCGACGGTCATCTCCCGCCCGTGGGACAGGGCCAACTCGACGATCCGCTCACCCACCCCGGCCGGTGTACGGGCGTGGATGGTGCACATCGAGCCCCGGCTGGTGGTCATCGCCTGCAACATCGGGACGATCTCCCGGGAGCGGACCTCACCGACGATGATCCGCAGTACGCCCATCCGCAACGCCACCGGGATCAGGTCGGCGATGGTGACCTCACCGGCCGGTCGCCCGTCCAGTCCCCGCTCGCCGTGTCCCTCCCGGGACTCGAAGCTCATCACCGCCCGGTGCCTCCCCTGTCGCCGGGCGGGTAGCAGCTCGCGGCTCTCCTCGAGCAGCACGTACGGCTCGTCGGCGGGGATCTCGCCCATCAACGCCCGGATGACCGTGGTCTTTCCCGCCCCGGCCAGCCCGGCGACCATGATGTTGAGCCCGGCCGCCATCGCCGCCCGGAGGAAGTCGCGGATCAGCACGTCGACCATCTCGTCCAGGTCGGCCCGGCCACCCGCGAGGTCGTCGAGGGTCACGTCGAGGGTGTTGTGCTTGCGGATCACCGCGTACGGCCGGTGGCTGACCAGGTAGACGGCGGCCAGGCGACTGCCGTCGGGCAGTTGCAGGTCCAGGGTCGGCTTCGAAGTGGACAGGGACCGCTCGGTCGCCCCGGCCCGCCGGGCGGCGGCCTGGAGGATCTCCACCATCTCCTCGTCGCTGTCCGCGATCGGCTCGCCCCAGTCGACGCCGCCCCCGTGCCGGGTGATGCGGACCAGGTCGCAGCCGAGGATGTGCACCTCCTCGATGGATTCGTCGACCAGCAGGGTCTGCAACCGGCCCAGCCCGACCAACTCGGCGGTCACCTGGTCGAGCAGGGTGCGTTCCTCGGCGGCTGGCATCGGGGTGCCGGCCCGTCGGGCGGCGTCGGCGTACTCGGCCACCACGGCGACCGCCAGCCGGGCCCGTTCGACGTCCTCCTCGTCGGGGGTGAACTCCCGGCCGCGTTGCCAGAGGGTGAGTCGTTCGCTGAGTTCGCGGCGCAGTTCGCGGACCACCGCGAAGTCGACCCGGGGTCGGGGTGGTGCCGCGATCCGGGGGCCCCCGACCGGCGGGTACGGCTGATGGTGCCCGTTGGCCGGCAACGGCGGGATGGTCGAGGTGACGCCGTTCTCCCGTACCCGTGGGTCGTGGTCGACCGGCTCAAACCGCATTCGGCACCTCCCGCCCGGAGGGCCAGGTGAGCCGGGCCCGCTGCCGGTCGAGCAGTGCCCGGACCGGTACCTCCAGCGCACTGGCCGCCCGCATCAGCGGCCGTCCGGTACGGACCGTGCCACCATGGCTGAGCACCTCGGCGGTACGGCGATCGTGCGGCAACTGGGCGATCACCGGCAGGTGCAGCGCCTTGCTGACCTCACCGCGACTGTGTCCGTCACCGACCAGCAGCAGTCGCAGCGAGCCGGTCGGCACCCGGTGCTCGGCGAGGTCCCGTTGGATGGCCCGGACGGTCGCCTGGGTGCTGGACAGGTCGGGCAGGTGGGCGGAGGTGACGACCAGTACGACGGCAGCGGCCCGCAGGATCGGCCAGGGCGGCCCGACCACCTGGAGACGTCCACAGTCGACCAGCACGTCGTAGCCGGGCTGGCCGCGTTCCAGGGCGACGAAGAAGTCGGCGAAGCGCTGCCACAGCGGGGTGACGCTGCCCGCCTGGGCCGGGTCGACCACGCCCGGCAGCAGCAGTCGTTCCCGGCGGGGTGCGTCGAGGTCGACCAGCTGCGACCAGAACGCGGCTTCGAGGTTGCCGTCACGCAGTTCCCCGACCGCCAGTTCCCCGATGCCCCGGGCACCGTCGAGCACCCCACCCAGGTACCCGGCCAGGATCGACCCACCGGCCGGGTCGCATTCGGCCAGCACCATCCGGTGATGCCAGGACAGGGTGCAGGCGAGGGCGGTCGTGGTGACCCCGGGGGACCCCTTGGCCGAGATGAGGGCGACGACCGCCATGATCAGGCTGCCGTCGTCAGGACCACGGCGATCCGGCTCTCGGCGGCCAGCACCACCACGGCGGGCACGTCCCGTTCGGCCAGCGCCAGATAGAGCACCAGTTCGCCGTCCTCCGGGCTCGCCGTGTCGATCACCGTCGCCTCGAACCGGGTGCTCGGCGCGCTGCTGCCCTCGCTGTCCCGGGCGGGGCGGCTGACCAGCAGGAGCTTGTCGCCCGGGTGGAGCTGCCGGGCCGGCACCTCGCTGGTCTTGAGCCCCAGGGAGAGTTGCTGCTGTCCGGGTCCGATCAGCGGCTGGTCGGTGAGCTGGTCCAGGACCAGCAGCGTGCCCGGGGTCAGCGCCACCGCGGCGCGTTTGCCGATCACGTCGTGGATCCGGGTCGCGGGCACCGGGGAGAGTCCCGACCCGCCGGCGACCTGGACGGCGAAGAGGTCGTCGGCCCCCAGCACCGTGCCGACCGGTACGGCACGGGCGACGGCGAGGTAGCTGCCGGTGGCCCGTACGGAGGTGACCGCGAACGCCGCGCCGAGACCGCCGAGCGCGATCAGCAGGACCGCCAACCCCAGCAGACCGGGACGCATCCGTCGCTGTCGGACGATCCGGGGTGGGGCGACCGGTGCGTCGACCGGGCCGGACGGGTCGTGTCTGGTTGCCACGCTCACCCGGTCACCACCTGGAGTTCGTCGATGCGGAGCTGTCTCGGCTCACTGGTCCGGGTCTGCAACGGCAGGACGCCGCGCCGTCCACCACCGGTCCACCAGTCGACCCGCCAGGTCGTGGTGGCGGTGATCCGGTACGTCCCGCCGGGCCGACCGTGGCTCGACCGTGGATATCCGGCGTAGCCGCACTTCGGGGACGGACCACCACCGTCGCGCCCGGGGACGTACTCGACCCCGGGGTTGGTGCAGGTGATCCGCCGGCCGTTGCCCATGTTCCAGACGATCTTCGTGACCCGGGCCCTGATGTTGACGGTCAGTCCGGGCGCCCTGGCCGATGCCCGTTGCGGTCCCCAGGTGGTCGGTCCGGGATCGGTCCAGAGCCAGATCGGCAGTCCGACCAGGCCCGGTCCCCTGTTCGGCGCGATGCCGACGGTGGGCCGGCGCAGGGTGAGGCTGGCCAGCGCCCGGTTCGCCAGTTCGGCCGGGTCGGGTGGGGTGCCGTAGCCGTTCGGCGGGTTGGTGAGCCAGACGGGCTCCTGTGCACCGGCGCAACTGCGCAGGTAGAGCGTCTGGCCGGCCGGGCCGCCCGGGGGTTGTGGCCGGGCGCGTTTGTAGTAGCAGCCGTCGGAGTTGTTGAACCAGCCGAGCAGGTCGTCGTAGCAGGGCACGGTCACGCCGTTGCGTTGGCAGGTACGGCCGCTGCCTCCGCCTCCGCCACCCGGGTTGCCGGGGCTGCCCGGGGTGCCCGGTTCCTCGTCCCACACGTGGCAGTCGGACTGGCCCGGGGGACACTCCGCGCCGGGATCAGCACGTTGGGCAGCCAGGACCCGGCCGGTGGGGCCGAGGACGGGGGCGGCGACGGCGCCGGTGGGCGCGGCGGTCACCGCCAGCGCGGTCACCGTTGCGAGGGCGACGAACCATCGGGTACGGCCCGCCGGCCGGGGGCCGG
>NZ_JBHTMP010000018.1:0-124321 GCF_042679305.1 Micromonospora sonneratiae
GGCCCCGGCCCGGGGATCGTCACCCTGGGCCGGGTCCGAGCCCCGGCTGGCCAGCCAGATCGCCCCCGCGCCGAGCAGCAGAGTGTCCACCAGCGCCACCGGCACCAGCCGGCCTGTGGTCAGCCGCGAGGTGAGCGGCCCGGAGCCGTCGCCCGGCTTCTTCGGTGGTGCCGGTGCCGGTGCGGGCGCGGGTGCGGGTGTCGGCACCGGGTCCGGAGCCGGGGTCACCGCCGCTGGGGCTGGGGCTGGGGTATTGGCAGTGGACCGCACTGTCTTCCTGGTTGGCTCTGACGGAGGCGGGGGATCGTCCGGCGCCGGTGGGGTGACACTCTCGGTACCGGTCTGCGCACGGCGTCGGCCGCTGCTCTTCCTGCTGTGTTCCGCCCTGCCTGCGCTCCCGCTTGGGTTCCCGCTCGGGCTTGCGCTCCCACTCGGGTTCCCGCCTGCGCGCGTGTTCCCGCTCGCGGTCGCGGCTGGTGGGACCGCCAGCAGTGCCCCACAGAGCGGGTTCAGGCAATAGGCACCGCCGCCGTCATCCGGCTGGCCACACTCGACACACGTGACCGACATTCTGCTCTCCCCCGATAGCATTCCGGCTTTCGCCGCATTCTATTGCCGTACTTCGAGCATTGCCGATTCCGATCAACGCCGCACCTGACCGCCGTCCGGCGTACGGGTCGACTCAGCAGGGATTCGTGGCCGTGCCGGAGGCAGTCAGGGTCCGCCCGTCGGAGAGGGTCGCCCTAATGGACCAGGCAACCGACTCGCCGGAAAGTTCGTCCCGGTACGACGGTGGGATGATTCCGTCGATGGTGTTGCCGCTGACCGGGAGGCTGTATGAGGCGGGCCTGCTGCCGCCGTGCCACCCGGTCGCGCCCACGAGCGTGCCGTTGCTGACCTTTCCGTGCAGGTCCAGCACCCAGCTGCGATCGTCCGGCCAGACGCAGATGGCTATGGCTTCGGGGGACAGGCTGGCGGTTGCTGGTCGGCCGCCCGTCGTTGTCGGTGGCAGTCGGGTCGGAGACGGCGTCGCCGGTGTGCGGGGCGGGCTCGGGGTCGCTGACGGCGGAGTCGACCTGGTCGGCGAGGTGGGCGGGGCCCCGGTCGGGGTGACCACCTCGGTCGGGGGGACAGTGGGGGTGACGACGTCCGGACCGGGCAGGATGGAGACCGCAGCCTGTGGCGCGGCGTGATCCAGCCCCGGTGGCGGGACTGGATCACGCGTGATCAGCCAGACCGTGCCGGCGCCGAGCAGCAGGCCAGCCACGGTGGCTGCCGACACCAGTCGGATGGTGGCCCGCCGTGGCCTACCCGGTCCTGAAGCGCCGCCGGCGGCCTCCTGCCCGGTCGGGGCATCGCCTGCTCTTTCCGTACGGTGCCGACCACCCAGGGGGGCCGGATCCGGGTCGGCCAGGGTGGTCCGTGCTGGCGAACGCAGCAGCGCGCAGCAGAACGGGTTCATGCAATAGGCGCTTTCGGCCTTGTTCTGCTGTCCACACTCGTCACAGACGACCGACATACTGCCCACTTCCAACGGATCTCCGGCTCGGCTGCATCCTATTGGCGCGAACAGGTGTGTCGATACGGTGCGGATTCGCCTTTCGTCCTTCTCGGTACCTTGTGGACGACTATCGGGTAGGCGACGGGACCGAATCAGCCAGGGTCGCGCCGCATCAGCCGGGGTCGCGCCGCATCAGCTAGGGTCGCGCCACATCGGGTAGAGGCTGGGGCCGTCAGGTAGATCGAGGGTGAACGGCAGCCGGGAGAAGCCGAGGCGTTGGTAGAGTGCGGCGCTGCGCAGGCTGCTGGCCTCGAGATAGGCCGGAACGCCGGCCTCGTCGAGTCGTGCGAACCGGTGCCGCAGCAGCGCCGCGCCGATCCCGCCACCCTGCCGGTCCGGGTGTACCGCGATGAAGGGCAGATACTGGTGGTTGGCGTGGTGCGGGTGGTGCATCGTCATCAGCCCATCCAGGACCATGAACCGTTTGGTCGCCGCTCCGCCGATCAGGGTCTCGAGTCGTTGGGTGAGCTGGTCGTCCGGCTCCGTTGCCGCATCTGTCCGGACGTCGAGCCACAGCGCGACACCGGTGTGGTCGTCGGTGGTGTCGATCAGGCCGTCGGCCATCGCGAACTCGACGAACGGACGGAAGAAGGCCGGGTGCAGGCGGGCCCGCTCATCAGCCTCCGGAAAGATCCATTCGCTGACCGGGTCGGTCAGGAAGGCGGTGGCCAGTACGGCCGTCAGCTCGTCGAGGTCGGCTTCGGTGGCCTGGCGTACGGGAATCTGTTCGGTCGTCATCTGTTTCTCCAGTCATCGGGTCTGCGACGGTCGTTCCAGGGGCCGTCCGGACCCCTGGAACGACCGGTTCCTCAGTTGTGCCGGGCGCCGACGAGCTCGGATTCCGGCAGCAGCGTGGCCTGTGTCGCGTCGACCGTGGACCGGCCGATGGCGGCATAGACCTGCGGGCGGACCGCTTTGAGTACGACGCCCCAGACCAACCCGACGGCGGTGGCGAACCCGATCACGCTCGGCAGTAGCCAGGCCAGGTAGGCGGGATTGCTGGGAGCCAGTAGGGCATCGAAGTTGACGACCAGCACGACGAGGATGGACAGCAGCGCGGCCGTGGCGAGGGCGGGTGCGACGATCCGCTGCCAACTGCTCTCGCCCGTGTGCGGGTGGCGGTTGAAGTAGCCGACGACCGAGGCGGAGGTGAGGGTCATCAGCAGCACGACGCCCACGGCGGAGACGCCACTGAACCAGGTGAAGAGGTCGATGACCGGGTCGCGGCCGGTGCTGACGAAAGCGACGACGACGACCAGGGCCAGTACGGTCTGCATCAGTGAGCCGGCGACCGGTGCGCCGGTGCGTACGCCGACGCGACTGAGGAACTGGGGCAGCACGCGTTCCCGCCCGAGGGCGAACAGGTAACGGGCCACCCCGTTGTGGAAGGACAGCAACGCAGCGAGTACCGAGGTGATGAACAGGACGTTGGCGATGTCAGCGACCAACACCCCCGAGTATCGGGACAGGGTGTCGAAGATTGCGCCCGGTCCGGCCGCTGCCGAGGTGGCAGACACGTTCTCCGGGCCGGTGACGACGGTCAGCGCCCAGGCGGAGATGGCGTAGAACAGGCCGGTGAAGGCGACGGCGATGTAGGTGGCGCGGGCGACCGTACGTCGCGGGTCCCTGACCTCCTCGCTGTAGATGGCGCCGGACTCGAAGCCGGTGAAGGAGGCGATTCCCAGGGCCAGCACGGCACCGAGACCGGTGGTGAAGAGGTTGGCCGGATTGAGCCCGTCGAGGGTGATGGCACCACCGGCCGGATGTCCGAGGGCCGCGACGTCGAAGATGGCCACCGCCAGGCACTCGAGGATCAGCAGCACGGCCAGGACGGTGGCGTTGAGGTCCACCCGCAGCAGGCCGAGGAGTCCGACCGCCGCCCAGGCCAGCAGTGCCCAGAGCCACCAGTCGAGGCTGATGCCGAACTTGGCGGTCATGAAGTCCGCGACGATCGAGCCGTAGAGCCCGTACAGCCCGATCTGGATGGCGTTGTACGAGGCCAGGGCGATGAATGAGCCGACCACGCCGCCGCCTCGCCCGAGTCCGTTGGCGATGTACGAGTAGAAGGCACCCGCGTTGGACACGTGCCGGCTCATCGCCGCGTAGCCGACCGCGAAGATGCCGAGTACGGCCGCCAGGAGCAGGTAGGACACCGCGCCGCCGATGTTGCCACTGACCGCGTACATCGTGGTCACGCCGCCACCGAGAACGGTGAGCGGGGCCGATGCCGCGACGGTGAAGAAGACGAGATGGCCCGTTCCCAGTCGGCCTCTACGTAGACCGCCATCGAATGAGGAGAAGCCTGTAGACATAGAAGTTCCTCGGTTGTGGGGGGAGGTATACCGATCGAGGTGACTCGCACAGTAGGGCCGCGATGTTAATGCAGCAAATCCAAACTTATGGATGTCATCAGGGTGCGTTCGGATGTTGCTGATCTGAGATGTTGGTATCCCGTATTCGGGGTTGAATGTGTACTTGGTATCGCGTACGGTCCGGCTTCGATATGGCGGTTAATCAACGTGTCATGATGCCTCGTCGAGGATGGATATGGCTGACTACTCGCTCATTGGTGATCAACGGCTTGCTGATCAGCTCTTTCTCATCGCTCACGACAACCACACCGGTAAGCCGGTGGCTGGTCCGGACGCGCTCGACGCCGCGTTGGCCGGCGCGGTACTCGTCGAACTGACGCTCGATGGCCGCATCAGGTTCGTCGACGGAAAGGTCCAGGTGGCGGACCATCGACTGTGGCGGGAAGCGGTGACCGACGAGGTGCTGGGGGAGATCGTCCGTCGCGGCGACGGCCACCACCGGCAGGCCTGGCTGTCGCACCTCAAACCCTGGGTCCGGGAGCGGGTCGGGCGTCGCCTGGTGGACGCCGGCCTGGTCAGCCGACGGGAGACGCGGGGATTGAGCCTACGGGTGACCGTACGCTGGCCGGGCATGGACCCGGATGCCGTCGCCCGGCCGAGGGTACGGCTGGGTGCCGTATTGGCCCAGCACGACCGGCTCGACGTCAAGACCGCGGCGTTGGCGGCTCTGGTCCACGCCGGCGGAATGACCCGCGTGTTGAATCTCTTCGACCGCTCGGTGACGGATCGACTCGGGGTCGCCCAGCGGCTGCTTCCACCGGTCCTGGGTGACCTCGTCAAGGCGGTCGAGGAGGTGGTGGCAGCGGCGGCGTTAACAATTCGGCGGTGATTGTTACGACGCTGTCGTTGGTCGGCCCGTTGGGTACGGCCCCGGCATTCGTGACGGATGCGTCGGTTGCTGAATTGCCTTTATAAAATACATTGTCGAACGTCACCCGGCCGTCCACAGTCGTCCACAGTCGACACGAGCGATACCGTCCGAGGAGTACGTCGGCCGCTGGGTACATCGGCCGTCGCCTACATCGGCCGTGGCGTACGTCGGCCGCCGAAACCCGCCCGTCCATCCAGTGTGTAGGGACGCCCGGGCGGTCCACGTCGGAGAACCCCCGATACCGGCCGGGCGGTCCGGGCCACGGAAGTGGTCGACCGTGCCCCGGCCGGCAGGGAAGGGAACGGGCGACTCAGGGAGCCGGAACGGCGGCTGGCTCGGCGATGCAGGCGGTACCCACCCGGCGGAAGCCGGCCCGTAGATAGACCCGCGCGATGTCCTCGCTGCCGGCGGAGAGGAACACCAGGCTGACCCCGTCGGCCAGCAGCCGACGGGCGAGTGCGCAGGTGACCGCCGCACCGAGCCCCCGCCGACGGGCGGCCGGCAGGGTGGCCACTCCGGCGATCTCGGCGACGTCGTCCACCCGCATCGCTATACCGCCGGCCACCGCGCCGTGTGGTGCCAGCTCGGCCAGTGCGGTCAGCCGCTGACCCGCCTCCGCGCGGGACCGCTCCTCGGCGAGTGACTCCGGTGGCAGTTCGGCCAGCATCGTGTCCCGCTCGGCCGAGCCGACGTCGCCCCTGGCCGTACCCGGCATGCTGAAGCCGACCGACGCGACCGCCCGCTGGGTCGCGATGTCCATGGCGAAGCTCTCGGCGGCGGGGTCCGCAATCCGTACCGACACGCCGGGCAGGGCGGTGGCTGGTGGCAGCGCCTCGCGGTCCAGCACCATCAGCGGTGCCTCGAGTACCGACAGACCGGCCGACCGGGCGATCGCCAACAGGTCCCGGCTGTACTCGTGTACCCACTCGAAGGCCTCCGGCACACCGAGGTCACGCTGCCGCTGCCGTACGGCGAGGATGTCGGCGGCTGACGGTGGGCTGGACGCGTCGAGGCGGGGGCGAGCGTAGAACGGCCAACCATCACCGTTGCGGACGAAAAGGGTCAGCCCGCCGAACTCCTCTGATCGCGCCGCATCGCGCGGCACGGCGTCGTAAAAGTGCTCCAACCGAGTAAACAGCTCATCGTTTATGGTGGTCACCGCGCGAGATTACCGTTCCCAGATGGTGGACGTGTGATCAATCCGTACTGGTGGAACCCGGTGTTCCCTAACGTAGACTCAGTAAACGCGCAGGGCCGACGTCGTCCCGACCATGATCGAAATCTCGTGACGACAGGAGGCCCGGTGGCCCTTCCGTACCCTCAGGGACCGCACCTCTTCCCGCACCGTGACCGCCCGGACACGCAGGCCGCAGGCCTGTACGACCCGGCCCAGGAGCGTGATGCCTGCGGTGTGGCGTTCGTGGCGGATCTGCACGGCCGCCGGTCCCACGACGTTGTTGCCAAGGGGCTGTCCGCGTTGCGTCGGCTCGACCATCGGGGCGCCCGGGGTGCCGAGGAGAACACCGGCGATGGTGCCGGAATCATGATCCAGGTGCCGGACGGCTTCCTGCGGGAGGTCGTCGACTTTCCGCTGCCGCCGGTCGGGCAGTACGTCACCGGTCTGGTCTTCCTCCCCGCCGACCCGACCGATCAGACCCGCGCCCGGACCGTGCTGGAGAAGTACGCCCTGGTGGAGGGGGTGGAGATCCTCGGCTGGCGGGAGGTGCCGGTGGAGCCCGGGGACCTCGGGGCCACCGCACTGGCCGCCCGGCCCGCCATCCGGCAGATCTTCCTCGCCGCGCGTCGGCTCACCGACGGTCCGACGGGTCGGGCCGGCGAGGCGCTGACCGGCCTCGACCTTGACCGGGTCGCCTTCGCCGTACGGAAGCAGACCGAGCGGGAGACCGCCGAGCGGGGGATCGCCACGTACTTCCCGTCGCTGTCCTCCCGGACGATGGTCTACAAGGGAATGCTGACGCCCGACCAGCTGCCGGTGTTCTTCCCGGACCTGGCCGACGAGCGGATCAGCAGCGCGATCGCGCTGGTGCACTCCCGGTTCTCCACCAACACGTTCCCGTCCTGGCCGCTGGCGCACCCGTACCGGTTCATCGCGCACAACGGCGAGATCAACACCATCCGGGGCAACAAGAACTGGATGAACGCCCGGGAGGCGTTGCTGGCCAGCCCCGAAATCCCCGGGAACCTTCGCCGGCTCTTCCCGATCTGTACCCCGGACGCCTCCGACTCGGCCAACTTCGACGAGGTCCTGGAGCTGCTGCACCTGGCCGGCCGGAGCCTGCCGCACGCCGTACTGATGATGATCCCGGAGGCCTGGGAGAACGACCCGGACATGGATCCGGCCGAGCGGTCGTTCTACCGCTTCCACGCCAGCCTGATGGAACCGTGGGACGGTCCGGCCTCGGTCGCCTTCACCGACGGGTCGGTGGTCGGTGCGGTGCTGGACCGCAACGGACTGCGTCCCGGCCGCTGGTGGCAGACCTCGGACGGGCTGGTCGTGCTGGGCAGCGAGGCCGGTGTGCTCGACCTCGATCCGGCGACGGTGGTGGCCAAGGGGCGGTTGCAGCCGGGCCGGATGTTCCTGGTCGACACGGTGGCCGGTCGGATCGTGCACGACGACGAGATCAAGGCGGAACTGGCCGCCGCCGCGCCGTACGCCGACTGGCTGCACGCCGGACTGATCGAGCTGGGCGACCTGCCGCCCCGCGAGCACATCGTCTACACCCACGACTCGGTACGCCGCCGCCAGCAGACCTTCGGTTACACCGAGGAGGAGCTGAAGATCCTGCTCGGTCCGATGGCGCGTACCGGGGCGGAGCCGTTGGGTTCGATGGGCACGGACACCCCGATCGCACCGCTGTCCACCCGCCCCCGGCTGCTCTACGACTACTTCCACCAGCTCTTCGCCCAGGTGACGAACCCGCCGTTGGACGCGATCCGGGAGGAACTGGTCACCAGCCTCCAGTCCACCATCGGCCCCGAGGGCAACCTGCTCGACCCCGGTCCGGCGAGCTGTCGGCAGATCGTGCTGCCGTACCCAGTGATCGACAACGACGAGCTGGCCAAGATCCTCTCCATCGACGAGGACGGCGACCTGCCCGGCTTCAAGGCGGTACGGGTCTCCGGGCTGTACCGCATCCGGGACGGCGCGGCCGGCATCAAGGGACGGCTGACCGAGATCTGCCGGCACGTCTCCGAGGCGATCGAGGACGGGGTACGCATCCTGGTCCTCTCCGACCGGGACTCCAACGCCGACCTGGCCCCCATCCCCTCGCTGCTGCTCACCGCCGCCGTACACCAGCACCTGATCCGCGAGCAGACCCGGACCCGGGTGGCGCTGGTCGTCGAGTCCGGCGACTGTCGGGAGGTGCACCACGCCGCGGTCCTGATCGGCTACGGCGCGGCGGCGGTCAACCCGTACCTGGCCTTCGAGTCGGTCGAGGACCTCATCGCCACCGGGGCACTCGTCGGCGTCGAGCCCGCCGCAGCGATCCGTAACTACGTCAAGGCGCTTGGCAAGGGCGTCCTGAAGATCATGTCGAAGATGGGCATCTCGACGGTGTCGTCGTACTGCGGTGCCCAGGTCTTCGAGGCGGTCGGACTGGACAACCGGCTGGTGCAGCGGTACTTCGCCGGCACCCCGGGGCGGATCGGCGGGATCGGCCTGGCCGAGATCCACGCCGAGGTCGCCGCCCGGCACACGCTGGCCTGGCCGGCCGGAGCCACCGACCGCAGCACCTCGGGAGAGGCCGACGGCCGGGAGCCACGCCGCCGACTGTCGCCCGGTGGCGAATACCAGTGGCGGCGGGACGGCGAACTGCACCTGTTCAACCCGGAAACGGTCTTCCTGCTGCAACACGCCACCCGCAGCCGCCAGTACGAGGTCTTCCAGCAGTACACCGCGAAGGTCGACGAACTGGCCGCCCGAGCCGGCTCGCTGCGGGGACTCTTCACCCTGCGCACCGGGGTACGCCCACCCGTACCACTGGCCGAGGTCGAGCCGGCCAGCGAGATCGTCAAACGGTTCGCCACCGGCGCCATGTCGTACGGCTCGATCTCGGCCGAGGCGCACGAGACCCTGGCCGTGGCGATGAACCGCCTCGGCGGCAAGTCCAACACCGGCGAGGGTGGCGAGGACGTCGAGCGGCTGTACGACCCGCAACGGCGCTCGGCGGTCAAGCAGATCGCCAGCGGCCGGTTCGGGGTGACCAGCGAATACCTGGTCAACGCCGACGACCTCCAGATCAAGATGGCGCAGGGCGCGAAGCCGGGCGAGGGCGGTCAGCTGCCCGGCAACAAGGTGTGGCCGTGGATCGCCCGTACCCGGCACGCGACGCCGGGCGTCGGACTGATCTCCCCGCCGCCGCACCACGACATCTACTCGATCGAGGACCTGGCCCAGCTCGTCCACGACCTCAAGTGCGTCAACCCGGCGGCCCGGGTGCACGTCAAACTGGTCAGCGAGATCGGTGTCGGCACCGTCGCCGCCGGGGTGGCCAAGCTCAAGGCGGACGTCATCCTGATCTCCGGTCACGACGGTGGCACCGGGGCGTCCCCGCTCAACTCGCTCAAGCACGCCGGTACGCCATGGGAGCTGGGGCTGGCCGAGGCGCAGCAGACCCTGCTGCTCAACCGGCTGCGCGACCGGGTCACCGTGCAGGTCGACGGCCAGCTCAAGACCGGCCGGGACGTGGTGGTCGCGGCGCTGCTCGGGGCCGAGGAGTACGGCTTTGCCACCGCCCCGCTGATCGTCGAGGGCTGCGTGATGATGCGGGTCTGCCACCTGGACACCTGCCCGGTCGGCATCGCCACCCAGAACCCGGTGCTACGTGAGCGGTTCACCGGCAAGCCCGAGTTCGTGGAGAACTTCTTCCTCTTCCTCGCCGAGGAGGTTCGTGGCTACCTGGCCGAACTGGGCTTCCGCACCATCGAGGAGGCGATCGGCCAGAGCGAGCTGCTGGACTTCGCCCCGGCGGTGGCGCACTGGAAGGCCAGCGGGCTGGACCTGCGGCCCGTACTCCAACTGCCGGAGCTGCCGGAGGGCGCGGCGCGGCGGGGCATCCGGGCCCAGGACCACGGCCTGGCCCAGGCCCTGGACAACGAGCTGCTGGCGCTGGCCGAGCCGGCGCTGCGCGACGGCACGCCGGTCCGGGCCGACGTTTCGGTACGCAACGAGCACCGCAGCGTCGGCGCGATGCTCGGCGGCGAGGTGACCCGCCGCTACGGCGGGACCGGTCTGCCGGCGGACACCATCGAGTTCGCCCTGCACGGCACCGCCGGGCAGTCGCTGGGCGCGTTCCTGCCGAGCGGGGTGACCCTGCGGTTGTACGGCGACGCCAACGACTACGTCGGCAAGGGACTCTCCGGCGGTCGGATCGTGGTACGCCCCGATCCGGCGGCCCCGTTCGCCGGCGGTGACGCCGCTGCGGGGGCCCGGGCCGAGGACCAGATCATCGCCGGTAACACCATTTTGTACGGCGCGACCAGCGGCGAGGTGTTCCTGCGCGGCCGGGTCGGGGAGCGGTTCGCCGTACGCAACTCCGGCGCGGTGACCGTGGTCGAGGGCGTCGGTGACCACGGCTGCGAGTACATGACCGGTGGCACGGTGGTGGTGCTCGGGCCGACCGGGCGTAACTTCGCCGCCGGCATGTCCGGTGGTACGGCGTTCGTGTGGCGGCTGGACCGGCGTCGGGTCAACACCGAACTGGTCGACCTCGCGCCGTTGACCGACGACGAGCGGGTGGCCCTGCACAACCTGGTGCAGCGGCACTTCGCCGAGACCGACTCCGCACTGGCCGAGCAGTTGCTCAAGCGCTGGCCGGAGGCGGTCGAGGAGTTCACCGCAGTGGTCCCCCGGGACTACAAGCGGGTGAAGGAGATCATGCGGGCCGCCGAAGCCGCCGGCCACGACGTCGATGACGCGGTGATGACCGCGCTGGCCGCCCCAGCGGCCGGTGGTCCCGCGCCGGTCGCCCCCGTGCAGCGGGCGTCCCAGGAGGTGGCTCGTGCCTGACCCGAACGGTTTCCTGCGCTACCCACGGCAGTTGCCGGCCCGCCGGCCGGTGCCGGTACGCATCTCGGACTGGCGGGAGGTCTATCCGCCGGCCGACGAGCAGCTGATCCGGCAACAGGCGACCCGGTGCATGGACTGTGGCATCCCGTTCTGCCACGACGGTTGTCCGCTCGGCAACCGCATCCCGGACTGGAACGACCTGGTCCGTACCGGTGGCTGGGCGGCGGCGATCGAGGCGTTGCACGCCACCAACAACTTCCCGGAGTTCACCGGGCGGCTCTGCCCGGCGCCCTGTGAGGCGGCCTGCGTCCTGGGCCTCGGGGCGGATCCGGTGGCCATCAAGCAGGTCGAGGTCGAGATCGTCAACCGTGCCTTCGACCTGGACCTGGTCACCCCGGAGGCGGTGCCGGCCCCGACCGGCAAGCGGGTCGCGGTGGTCGGCTCCGGACCGGCCGGCCTGGCCGCCGCCCAGCAGCTCGCCCGGGCCGGACACGCGGTGACCGTGTACGAGCGGGACGACGCGATCGGTGGTCTGCTGCGCTACGGCATCCCCGACTTCAAGCTGGAGAAGCAGCACATCGACCGGCGGCTGGAACAGCTCACCGCCGAGGGGGTGCACTTCGAGACCGGGGTCGACGTCGGCGTGGACGTCACCGCCGAGCAGTTGCGGGCTGAGTACGACGCGGTGCTGCTGGCCTGCGGGGCGTTGGCCGGCCGGGACACCCCGGAGACGCCGGGACGCGCCCTGCGCGGAATCCACCAGGCGATGGAGCATCTGGTCGCGGCCAACCGGGTGGTGAGCGGGCGGGCTGAGCCGGCCGATTCCTCGCGCTCGGGCGAGGAGTCGACTCCGATCGACGCCGCCGGCAGGCACGTGGTGATCATCGGCGGTGGCGACACCGGGGCGGACTGCCTGGGCGTGGCCCACCGGCAGGGCGCGGCCGGCGTACACCAGCTCGACCAGTACCCGCAGCCGCCGCATACCCGGGACGGCGACCGCGACCCGTGGCCGACCTGGCCGTGGATCCTGCGGGACTACCCGGCCCATGAGGAGGGCGGCGAACGGGTGTTCGCGGTGGCGGTGCAGGAGTTCGTCGACGACGGCACCGGTGCGGTACGGGCGGTCCGGATCGCCGAGGTGACCGTGGAGAAGCGTGACGGTCGGCGGATCGTCACCGCGGTGCCCGGTACGGAACGGGAACTGCCGGCCGACCTGGTGCTGCTGGCGATCGGCTTCGAGGGGACCGAGGAGCAGCCGCTGCTCGACCAGTTCGGGCTGGCCCGCAACGGACGCGGTGCCATCGACGCCCGGCCGGACTGGCAGACCTCGACCGACGGGGTGTTCGTCGCCGGGGACATGCACCGGGGCGCATCGTTGATCGTCTGGGCGATCGCCGAGGGACGGGCCGCCGCCGCCGCGATCCACGCCTATCTGGGCGGGGTAGGGGACCTGCCGGCCCCGGTCAGCCCGTCGGCGCAGCCGCTCGCGGTCCGTCGGTAACCAGTTGCCGTAGCCCTCTGCTCTGCTGCCCCGGAGGCAGCAGCCGATCGTCCGACCACCGGACGACAGGCATTGCCGGACCGGTATCGTCCGACAGACGTTGTCCGACCGGTATCGTCCGACAGACGTTGCCCGAGGGGCAAGCAGAGCAGAGGGCCGCCCGGGGCAGGTGCCGGTCAGGAGGGCCGGAGCTGCGCCGCCACCGCGCCGAGCCAGGGGCTGTCTAGGGACTCCTGGACGCTCCGGGCGAACAGCCAAAGCTGGAGACGACCGGGGTCGAGGTCGAGCAGTTGGGCCATCCGTCGGGCGAACGTGACCGGGTCGCGCTCCAACCGGGGTCGGTTGTTCAACATGTGCTGAAGTACGTCGTAGGTCGGGTCCCCGACGTACGGCTTGGGGTCGATGACCAGCCACGGCTGGCGTCGGGCGGCCAGTATGTTGCCCGCATGCAGATCGGTGCAGAGCAGCACGTGGCGCTCGGCGGTGGTGGGTAACTCCCGGAACAGCTGAATTCCCGCTCGGATGAGCCCGGGATCGAGACCGGAATCGAGCACGGGTGGTCCGGTAGCGGCAGTTCTTTCGTCGAACTCGTCAGCCCAGTCGTCGCACATCTGCTTCAACGGACGAAACGGTCCACCGGCCGGTGCCTGCCACAGCCGGGGCAGCAGGTCGGCGACCACGAGATCCCGCGCCGAGTCGTCGAGCACGTTGCCCAACGTCGTACCGGGCCGGCACGGCTCCAACAGCAGGGCGCTGGTGTCGACGAAGGCGTACGCGTCGTGCAGCAGCACCGCGCCGTCGCCGTTCCACAGCCGTAACGCGTCGACCTCGTGGGTGGATTCCTCGTGCGCCCAACCGACCTTGAGCACCAGTTCACGTCCGGCGCTGTCCCGGGCCGGGGCGACCCAGGAACACTGTCCACCCGGCTGGAAGGGAGCCCCGAGCCGTAACTCCCACCGGTCGACCAGCATCCGTACGGTGTTCGGCAGGTCGGCGATCCAGGCGCGGCGCTGCGGGAAGAGATCCTGCTCGGCGGCGCCGGCCAGGTTCTCCGGCAGGGGCAACTGCTGCATGGTCAGGATGATGCCGCATCCGAGGTCAGGTATCGCTGGATCGTCGGGGCCAGCCAGGCGATCACCTCGTCGTGGGTGAGGGAGACGACGGGTGGCAGGCGGAGCACGTAGCGGCAGAGGGCGAACCCCAGCATCTGGGTCGCCATGATGCCGGCCCGTTTGGTCGCTTCCTGCGGATCGGGCACGATCGCGGCCACCATCGGGCCGAGTTGTCTACCGAAGATCTCCCGCATCCGCTCGGCGGCGCTGTCGTTGGTGGCCCCGGCCCGGATCAGTGCCTGGAAGGTCCCGTTCCCCTCCCACACCTTCAGGAAGTGTGTGACGACCGTGCCGCCGATCTGGTCGGGTGGCAGTTTGCCGAGGTCGGGCAGGCGCAGGTCGAAGTCGGCGGCGGCAGCGAAGAGCTGGTCCTTGCTGCCGTAGTAGCGCATCACCATCGACGGGTCGATGCCCGCGTCGGCGGCGATGGCGCGGATGGTGGCCCGCTCGAAGCCGTCCGCGGCGAACCGCTCGCGGGCCGCGGCGAGGATCGTCGCCCGGGTGCCGTCCGATCGGCGGGGTGTCGAAGACATGCCCCGACTCTAGATCAACACTTGTTTGCCTACAAGCGTTTGCCAACAAGCGTTGACGGCTAATTCCAGTGAGGCCTATCGTTGTCAACAGGTGTTGGCGAACAGGCGTTCCCCAATGGAGGTCGACATGGCTGCCATCCCCACCCGCACCACCGTCGCGATCGTCGGAGCCGGCCCGACCGGGCTGCTGCTGGCCGGTGACCTGGCCGCCGCCGGAATGGACGTCACCGTCCTCGAACGACGGAGCCACGAGTCGAACCTGACCAGGGCGTTCGTCGTACACGCCCGGACCCTGGAACTGCTCGACGCCCGGGGCCTCGCCGACGAACTCGTCGCCACGGGCACGGCGCTCCACAGGTTCCGGCTCTTCGGCGGGATCCGGTTGGACATGTCCCGGCTGCCGAGCCGATTCCCGTTCGTACTGGTCACCCCGCAGTACAACGTGGAGCGGGTCCTGGAGACCCGGGCGGTCAAGGCCGGCGCCCGGATCGTCAGGGGGGCCGAACTGGTCACCCTCCGGCAGGACGCCGACCAGGTCGAACTCGACGTGGGCAGCGGCGACGGGACCAGCACCCTCCGGGCGGACCATGTCGTCGGCGCCGACGGCGTACACAGCACGGTCCGCGACGCGGTCGGCCTGCCGTTCCCCGGAAGGTCGGTGATTCGCTCGATCATGCTGGCCGACGTACGGCTGACCGATGCCCCACCCGACGTACTGACGGCCAACGGCGTCGGCGACCATTTCGCGTTCATCGCCCCCTTCGGCGATGGCTGGCACCGGATCTTCGCCTGGAACCGGCACCGCCAACTGCCCGACAGCGCCCCGGTCGACCTCGAAGAGGTCCGCGAGGTTGTCCAGCACGTGTTCGGCACCGACTTCGGCCTCCAGGAGGCCCGTTGGCTGTCCCGCTTCCACAGCGACGAGCGCCAGGCCCCGCACTACCGGGTCGGTCGGGTCTTCCTGGCCGGTGACGCCGCGCACGTACACACCCCGGCCGGCGGTCAGGGCATGAACACCGGTCTCCAGGATGCCGCCAACCTGAGCTGGAAGCTGGCGGCGTCGATCCGGGGCTGGGCGCCGGCCGGACTGCTCGACAGCTACCAGGCAGAACGGCACCCGGTCGGCAAACTCGTGCTACGCAGCAGCGGGGCCATCATCCGGGCCGCACTGGTCGGACCACGGGTCGGTCGGATGGCCCGCAACGTGCTCGGCGCGCTGCTCCTCCGCGTGCCGCCGGTCGTCCGGGCCCTGGCCGGCACCGTCTCCGGCATCGGCATCGACTATCCGGACGCACCCCGGGCCCGTGACGTTGCGCTGCGCGACGGGCAACGGCTCTATCCGGCGCTCGGGGAGGGGAAGTTCGTCCTGCTGGCCCCTGCTTCGCTGGCCGCTTCGGTTCGCGGCTGGGCCGACCGGCTCCGGCTGGTCACGGCCGTCGACCAGGGGCCGACCCCCACCCTGGTACGCCCCGACGGCTACGTCGCCTGGTCCGGCACCGGGGCCGACCTGCCCACCGCCCTTACCCGGCATCTCGGTACGCCGGTACCGGTGTGAACGAACCCCGGTGTGGGCGTCCTGCCCGATCCGGCTCCGATCGGACAGGACGCCATGGCACCGAACGGGTCAGCGGGCCAGGAACTGCTGCGACTCCCGCAGCTTCGTCCACGACTTCGGTTGCGTCGCGGCGGCGATCCGGGCCTGCGCGTCCGCCCCGCCGGTCAGGTCCGGCCGACCCGCCGTGAACAGCCAGGTCGTGAGCACCGCCGAGAGGTCCTGACCGGAGATCTGCTCGGCCAGCGCCTGGAACTGCTCGATCGTGCCGTTGCCGTACTGCCGGCTCGACGTCCAGGCCTTCAGGATCTGGAAGAACGCGTCGTCACCGACGGCCAGGCGCAACTGGTGTACGGCCATCGCGCCCCGGTCGTAGACCGCGCCGTGGAAGATCAGGTCCGGTCCGGGTGCACCGGGCAGCACCTGCCAGAACGACGACGACTCCGGATAGGACGCGTAGGTGAAGTCGAACACCTCCTGCGCGGTGCCCTCGCCCTGCGCCTCCGACCACAGCCACTCCGCGTACGAGGCGAACCCCTCGTTAAGCCAGATGTTGCGCCACTCGGCGACCGAGACCGAGTCACCGAACCACTGGTGGGCAATCTCGTGCACGATCACGTACGGGTTCGACCCGCGCCGCCAGAAGCCCGGCCCGTACACCGGGCGGGTCTGTGTCTCCAGGGCGAAGCCGATCCCGTCCAGCGGCCCGGCCACCCCACCCTGTGCCTCGAACGGCCACGGCCCGAACAGGCCGCTGGACCACTCGACCACCTCGGCGGTCCGCTCGATGCTGGCCCGTGCCGCATTGCCCAGCTCACCCAGACCGACGTGGTACGCGTTGATCACCTGCTGCCCGTTGGGTGCGGTGTCGGTGACGATGTCGTACTGCCCGATCGTCAGGAAGGTCAGGTAGGTGGCGGTCGGCTTGGTGGTCCGCCAGATCCAGCGCGTCCAGCCGAGCAGCTCGCCGATCGGCGGTCGGGGCTGCACACCGTTGCTGATCACCTCGACGCCGTCCGGCACCGACACCGAGACGTCGAAGGTCGCCTTGTCGAGCGGGTGGTCGTTGCTGGGGTACCACCACCAGGCCGACTCCGGCTCGTTGACGGCCATCGCGCCGTCGGCCGTGCGTCGCCAGGCGGTGTACCCGTCGTACAGCACCTGTGACGGAACGCCGGAGTACTGCACGACCACCGTCAACGACTGGCCGGCACGGATCGTCCGGGCCGGCGTGACGACCAGTTCGTGGGCACCGGCGCGGGCATGGGTGGCGCTCCAGCCGTTCACCCGTACGGACGACACGTTGAGCAGGAAGTCCAGGTTGAACCGGGAGAGGTCCTGGGTGGCCCGCGCCAGGATCGTAGTGGTGCCGGTGAGTTGGTCGTTCGCCGGGTTGTAGCGCAGGCGGATGTCGTAGTGGTCGACGTCGTAGCCACCGTTGCCGTATTCGGGGTAGTAGCTGTCACCGATGCCGGGGCTGCCCGGTTGGGCGGTGACCCGGGGCTTGGCCTGGGCGGGTGTGCCGGCCAGGGTGGTGCCGGTGATGGTCATGGACACGGCGGCGAGGACCGCCACGAACGTTCGTCGCACGGGGGACTCCCTCCATCGGGTACGCGCAACCTGGCCAACCTAATCGACGATTGTGAACATTTGAATGGTGGGTTGTAATGTGGCGATCATGAATGTCGAGGTGTCGCTGCGCCCGGCCCGGGAAGAAGACCTGACGTTTCTGAACAGCCTTTCCAACGACCCCGCCGCAAGCGGTGAACATCAGTGGTACGGCTGGCACAGCCCACACACGTACCGCCAGCGCTGGGCCGAGAACGGCCTGCTGAGCGACGACGGGGGCCTGCTGATCGTAGATGCCGGTACGGCCAGGTCCGGCCTGGTCTCCTGGCGCCGGATCCAGGCCACCCGGTCCAGTCACTACTGGAACATCGGCGCACTCCTCGCGCCCGAGGCAAGGGGCAAGGGCTACGGGAGCAGGGCGCAACGGCTGCTGGCCGAGTACCTGTTCGCACACACGACGGTGAACCGCGTCGAGGCCGGTACGGAGATCGGCAACGTGGCCGAACAGCGTGCACTGGAGAAGGCCGGATTCACCCGGGAGGGCGTGGTGCGTGGCGCCGGTTTCCGCGACGGTCGGTGGCACGACGGGGTGCTGTACAGCCTGGTGCGGTCGGATCTGGTATCGACCACGTCGCCATGAGCCGTTCCCTGGCGTGGGTGCACTCAGTGGCTACGGAGGCCATCGGTCGACGAGTGTCTCCTGGCAGGGGGTCGGGGCGTTGTGTGCGACTGGCGTGGGTTGTTTCATCGTCGCCGGGGCGGTCGCTGGGGCGATGTCGGCCGGAGTCGGATACATGGTCGACGTTTCCCGTGTGACGAGAAATTCTCGTGGAGTGGCCTGGTCGGCACCGATGATCGAGGGCGGCCTCCCGATGGTGCCCTGTCCGCTGGTCTCAGCCGGGTTACCGGCGGCCTTGGTGGCAAGGTTCTTGGCGGGGCGGCCAAGCTCGGAGGGGCAGCCGCGAAGCGGATTCCGGGTGCGACGAACCGACCGTCCGGCGGTGGCAGTTCGGCGTCTGGGGCTGGTTCAGGGGCTGGGTCCAGTGCGGCGGCCAAGGGGGTCAGCAGCGGGGGGCGCGGTTCCTCATCAACGCCGGCACGTCCACGTACGGATGATGGGTCGGGCCCGACGGGTTGCCATAGTTTCGATCCGGCAACCCGGGTTTGATGGCGGACGGATCCACCAAGCCCATCGAGGATGTCGAGTTGGGTGACGAGGTCACCGCTACCGACCCCGCTACTGGGCAGACGAAGCGAGAGAAGATTACTCGTCTGCATCTCAACCAGGACAAGGACCTCGCTGTTGTCACCGTCCGGGATAGCAAGACCGGCAAGACAACGGTTCTGAAGACAACCCTGAACCACCCGTTCTGGGATTCCACGGATCAGCAGTGGGTTGACGCTGCGCAGCTGAAGGCGGGCCAATGTCCCCTCGTCCACGACGAGAAGCGCCTGGAAGGCGACAGCACCGGTGCTGGCATGGGGGGCGGCGGTCCTGGACGCGAGGTCACCGTCGTCAAGGTCCACAACTTCGACGGCAACAAGAACATGCGCGACCTCACCGTCGCCAATACCCACACGTACTATGTGATCGCCGGTGACACGCCGGTCCTTGTACACAACTGCAATGGACCAATTGCACCTGCGGTCCGTCGGCCACCGAGCTGCGGAACTCGCCTGGCGTCGCAGCCGGCAATGGTAGGGCTGTGAATGGCAGCAACTGGATCCGCGGATCGGAGGGAATGCCGGGGTGTTCCCGAGCCAAGTCGCCGATCGAATGCGCGGTCGCACGTTCGACTCGTTAAGGACTTCCGTGAGGTGTTCTGGAAGGAGGTGGCGAACGGCTCCGACCTTACGGCGGGCTTCAGTCCGCAGAGCATCGGCCGCATGCGGAGCGGCGACTCGCTATTCGTGGTAAAGGAGCAACGGCACGGCGGTGGCAAGAACCTGGTGTTGCATCATGTCCAGCCAATTCAGCACGGCGGCGGTGTGTACGATATGGACAATCTGTTGTTGTCACACCCCTCTATCACTCCCAGATCCTCGATTCGGGCTATCATTACGGGAATGGCTAAAAGATACCTGGACGAGGCCGGACGCGAGCGAGCGCTTCAGCTCATTCGCCAGTTGCGTGATCCACGGCTTCCGGACGAGGCGTCCGGTCCGCTGTTTGATGAACTGGAAAGGTTGCTCGTCCACCCGCGAGTTGTCAATCTGATCTTCTTCGAAGACCCTGAACTCTCCGATGAAGAAGTGGTCGAGAGAGCGCTTGAGTACAAGCCGTTTGAGCTCTAGCGCTTGCTGGTGGCGGCCGGTTAACCGGCCGCCACCAACAAGGCCCCGGCAAAGTTGTGGGACCGGCATCAAGCGCGGGGCGCGCGATTCTTCCTCTTGATTCTGTAATGAGGGTGTGGGAAATGGGAGCTAGTGAGCCAAGCTCACTTTGGAGGGCGGCTTGATCCTTAACCTCCGTATCGGTGCGACGTATCATTATGCTGAGACGTGGCCGGAAATGATCAAGCTTATTGAAGGGGTTGTTCGAGGGCAGGGATTGTCGATCCCAGGGGTTGGCGTCGGTGATCCTGTGTCGTTCAGCTTTGCTGACCGGCGTCACACCCCGGAGACCCGGGGTTGGTGGCCGGACAACTATCTTCGAGTTGGTGTCAACTCGTCGACTGGCTACGGTGGGCTCGTTTGGTACGTAAGCCCCGGGCGCGCTGCGACGGATGGAGATGAGAAGTCTCAATGGTGCTGGGTTTCCGACAATCCGGTCCCGCCCGACTTTGATCCCAAGGTTTTATCTGATCCAGGCTGCCCGCTGTGTTATGACTCGCGCAGTACCCTTCCTGTGATTCGAGTCCGCGCGGCCCTTGAAGAGTTCTGTCGCACGGGTACCGGGGAACGGCCGGAATGCATCCAATGGGTTCGCGGCGAGATTAACGGGGAGCGCCTAGAGTGAAAGGGTAAGTTGATGGCTGCTGCTGAGGGCTAAAGCGTGTGGGTGGCTTTAGATGTGGCCATCCCTGCCAAGGGTATTTCAACGCGACGATGCGTGTCAGCTTGAAATGCCGGCTGGGCATGTGCCGCGGGCCTGGTTGGTGCTGTTGGCGGCTGAGGGCTGCCCAATACGGAGGTCGCTCGCCGGGTGGCGGGCCCTGTCAGACGTGATTGCGTGGCGGGCCCGTTGCACCGCTGGGGGTGAGGCCTGGCACCACATTGACCCACGGCACCACGCTGTCGTGGACCTCGGCGCGCTGAGCCTAGGCGATTTCACGGCCCTGCGCCCGCATGCTGCGCAGGGCTGCCACCAGCGGCTCGTCCAACTGTGATCACAGACGCCACGCGGTCGGATTGGAGGTTACCGACCCGAACAGCGCCGGCTGGTTTCGCAGCACAGTCAGGTGAGAGATGGCCGCACCTCCGCCAACGCGACGCTGAACGCACTGCGCGGTGCTTGTCCACCTGTCCAGTGGACGCACGGTGAGGATTGTGCCGCGCCCACCTGGGACTGTCGTGCCGATCTGTGCTTCGGATAGTGTTCCCCTGACTACACAGGACGCCGACACGGTGGGGGTGCGGTGGGCAGGCTGACAGCCACCTTCAATCGTGCGGTCACGGCCCATCGGGATGCCCAGACGCATCTGGCCGCCGCCCGCGCCGCCCTGACCGACACCACCGAGCAGGCAGCCGCCGGGCACGCCGCCGGTCGGGTGACCGCTGATACCGTGCACCGTCTCCGGGCCATCGGCGAGGTGCTGGCCACCGGCTGGCTTGGCGGCGACGGCAGGTCCAACAACGACCCGACGGCAGAACCCCCGTTCGGTACGGAGAACCTGCGTGGCCGGATCGCCGTACGTCTCGGCACGGCCACGACCGCGTACGGGTCGTTTCCGGCCCTGGTGCCGTTGGCCGGCGGCGCGCATCTGGCGATCGACGCCGACGCCCGGGATCCGCAGGTCGCGGCGCTGCTGCGGCGGCTGGTCGTACGGCTGCTGGCCGCCGCCCAGCCCGGCCGGTTACGGGTGCTCACCGCTGACACCGCCGCCCTGGGCGGGACCTTCGTGCCACTTCGGCCACTGA
This sequence comes from Micromonospora sonneratiae, assembly GCF_042679305.1. Classification (NCBI taxonomy): domain Bacteria; kingdom Bacillati; phylum Actinomycetota; class Actinomycetes; order Micromonosporales; family Micromonosporaceae; genus Micromonospora; species Micromonospora sonneratiae. The sequence continues at coordinate 21,183 of NZ_JBHTMP010000018.1, forward strand.
TTGAGGCGGGCCTGTTGGCCGAGCCGGTCACCTCCGAACAGGACGTCGCCGACCTGCTGGACATCGTGGAGGAGCACGCCCGGGTCGAACAGCATGATGCCCGTGACGTCGACGAACTGCTCCTGCTGGTGCTGACCTCGGCACCCGAGGGGCGGGACCTGACCCGGCTGGCCGCGCTCACCCACGCGGGTGCCCCGGCCGGCGTGTGTGTGATCGTCGCCGGCTACCCGCCACCATCCTCCGGCGGGATCGCACCGCCGCAGTTGGGCAGCACCACGCGGGTCCGGATGTCCGGGAAGTACGCGCAGGTCGGTGACCCGGCCGGGGAGACGTACAGCGACGACGGGAGCGGACTGGCCGCCCCGGTACGCCTCGACGGCGACCCGCCGGCCGCCCTGGTGGACCGGTTGGCCGCCGAGTTGGGGGACACCGTACGGCGGGCCACCGCCCTGAGCTTCGCCGATCTGCTGCCCGAGCAGCGCTGGACCGGCTCCTCGGCCGACGGCGTCCGTACGATGATCGGCCGCGACGGCCGTACGTCGATCGAGCTGGCCTTCGACGACGTGACCCCGCACTGGCTGGTGGGTGGACGGACCGGTGCCGGCAAGACAGTCTTCCTGCTGGACGTCCTCTATGGCCTGGCGGCCCGCTACTCGCCGGACGAGTTGGCCCTCTACCTGCTCGACTTCAAGGAGGGCGTCAGCTTCGCCGAGTTCGTGCCGACCGGGCGCGACCCGTCGTGGATCCCGCACGCCCGCTCGGTCGGTATCGAGTCCGACCGGGAGTACGGCGTGGCGGTGCTGCGCGAGCTGCGTCGGGAGATGAACCGGCGGGCCGCCGCGCTCAAGCGGCACGGCGTGACCAAACTGGCCGACCTGCGCCGCGACACCGACACTCCCACCCCCCGGATCGTCGCCGTCATCGACGAGTTCCACGTTCTGCTGGCCGGTAACGACGCGGTCGCCCGGGAGGCGGTGACCCTGCTGGAGGAACTGGCTCGCAAGGGCCGGTCGTACGGCATCCACCTGGTGCTGGCCAGTCAGAGCATGTCCGGCATCGAGGCGCTCTACGGCAAGACGGATTCGATCTTCGGACAGTTCCCGCTGCGGGTGGCGCTGCCCGGCGGTTCCGGGGTGCTCGATCCGCTCAACGACGCCGCAGGAAGTTTGCCAATCGGGTCGGCGGTCATCAACCCGTCGGCCGGTCAGCCGCGCGCCAACACCGTCGTCCGGTTCCCCAACGCGCACGCCGACGCCGCACAGGTCGCCGCGCTGCGGCACGAGCTGTGGCAGCGGCGGGAAGCCGCCGCCCGACCCCCGGCGATCTTCAAGGGGTACGAGTCGACGCACGTCGAGGACGATCCCACGTACCGTGGTTTGCTGCCCGGCGGTCGGCGGCCATTGTCGCTGGTTGGCCGGGTGGTCGACGTAGACCTTTCCAGCGCCTACTTCCCGCTCGACGCGACCCCGGGCCGGCACCTGGCGGTCGTCGGCACCGCACCGACCGGTGCCGACGTGCTGCACGCCGCCACCCTCAGCGTGGCCCGGCAGCATGAGCCGGGTAGCGCCCGGTTCCTGCTGGCTCCGCTGGTCGCCACCGCCGACGCGGTGGCCGACGAGACCGCATCGGCCCTGTCGGCAGCCGGTCACGAGGTGACCCAGCTCGACGCGGCGGCACTGCGGGAACGGGTGGGGGAGTACGCCGCACCCCCGGCCGGTCCGTCAGCCGGCGGCCGGACGTACCTGGTGGTCTTCGGGATGGATGCCGCCGGTGCGGCCCTCGGGCTCAGCGATCCGGTCACGTTCAGGTCCGGACTGGACGACCTGCGGGCCATGCTGCGTCAGGGGCCGGGCTACGGCGTGCACCTGTTGGGTTGGTGGCGTGGCCTGCGTCGGCTGTCCGACGACATCGGCGGCGCGCACAACCGGGACGACATCGCCTGCCTGGTGGCGCTCAACGTGCCCGGCTCCGAGCTGGGGATGTACCTGGGCGTGCACGATCTGGCCTACACACCCCGCGCCAACCGGGCGCTGCTGGTCGACCGGCACGACCAACGTACCCGGCTGATCGTGCCGTACGTCCGCCCCGGGCGAGAGCTGGATGAGGTGTTCTGACGTGGCGAGCTTCGACGAGTACGCGGCGCTGGCCCGCCAGTTGCACGAACTGCAACGCTCCGAGGAACGTACGGCGGCGCTGGCCGCCCAGCAGCGCGACGCGGTGGTGACGGGAGCCGACCGGCTCGGCCAGCGGTTGGTGCTGCAACGGCAGCGTCTGGAACAGATCGCCCAGGCGATCGGGGAGCAGCTCTCCCCACCACCGGACACCGGTCCGCAGGCAGCCGGGCCGGGATATCCGGTGATGCCGGGTCAGCCAGCCCTGCCGGTGCCCGGCCCGCCCGGCCAGCTCGTCCCCGGCCAGCCCGCTCTGCCCGTCGCGGGGCAGCATCCGGTACTGCCCGCCGGCCCGACCCGGTTGGCGCTGTCCGCCGACCCGGCCCGGCCACCCCATTCACAACAACCAGCCGCCGCCGGTCCGGTACCCGCGCCGCGACCCGCTCCGGTCGATCCGGTACGGGCCCTCGACCTGGCCCGGCAGGCGGCGGACACCGCCGACGCGGTCGCCTCACGGGTCGAGACGTTGGCCCAACGGCCACCCCTGTTGCCGGGCTGGTCACCGGTCGCCCGTGCGATCACCGTCTACGGCGGCTTCGCGTTGATTGCCGTGATCATGGGTGTGATCCTGTTCCAGCAGATCGACAAGCGGGACCTGGGCAGCTGGTTCACGGCGATCGCCTGGTCCGGTGCCGGGCTCCCGGCCGTGGCGTTCTTCAGCGGTTATCTGGTGCTCAACGCCTGGGGCAAGCCTCGCATCGTGGTCGGCCAGCAGCCGTCCGGCTACCTGCGGCTCGGTTTCCTGATCTGCTTTCTCGTCGTACCCGCCGCTGCCTGCGTCTTCGGTGCGTTCCCGGTGCTCGCCGAGGGCCCCGGCGGCTGACCCGTCGGTCCGCCACCGGGCGACCTCCCGGCCGAGAAGGCAAAATCACTGGTCGCGACCTCGGCGTTTGACCAGGATGGCCGGGTGCCTGACAACTCTGCTGCCATCCAGCTCGTCCCCGTGACCGCCGACAACTGGCGGCAGTGCGCCGCTCTCCGCGTACGACCGGACCAGTCCGACTTCGTGATGCCGGTGACCTACTACCTGTGCCTGTGTGCGTACGGGACGACCTGGCAACCGCTGGCGATCACCAGGAACGGCGTGGTGGTCGGGTTCGTCATGTGGGGTGTCGACGACGACGGGAGTCGCTGGATCGGCGGCCTCGTCGTCGACGTCGACGCGCAGCGTGCCGGGGTGGCCCGTGCCGCCCTACGGCAACTCGTCGACCGGTTCGCCGCCGATCCGGACTGCCCGAACGTGGCGCTCAGTTACCCGGCGGAGAACACCGCTGCCCGCGCCCTCTATGCCTCACTGGGCTTCGAGGAGACCGGCGAGACCGAGGACGACGGTGCCGAACTGGTGGCCCGCTGGACCCGACCGGGTGTCGGCGAACCCCTTGCGCCCTGACCGTCGGCCTGCGCCCCCGGGGCCGGCTGGTCGCCAGCGGATCAGCGGATCAGCGAACGGCCGGTGGGCCGCAACCGGATGCTCTGTGGCGCCCTCGACTGGATCCGGGTGAGCTTCGGTAGGAGATCGTGACGCGCGGTCGGGTGCGCGTGTACCTCGGCGGCGTGGTGGCGGTGGGCGTTCGCGTCAGGGTAGGAGGTGACGACCACCGCGACGTTCTCACCGGTGCGGACCGGTAGTCGGGGGAACGTGTTCGTGGCGGTCTCGGTGACGAGCATGGCCAGTGGCGCCGGCCCGGTCTCTCCCATGACGGTGACCAACCCGTCCCGAATCAGGTCGATGCCTTCCTGCGGAGCGGACGGAAGGAACCACATGGTCACGACGACCAGCCGATCCGGGTCGGGGGAATCGACCGGTGGCCGGGCCGCCGAAGGCACCGGGAAACCCTCGTCGGCCGGATACGGCCGGAGCAGCCGTACGTCCGAGGAGTCGACCATGGTGGAGTTGGCCTGTTCCCGGTTCGCTGCCCAGACGGGCCCGTCGTAGAAGGCGGTGAGCGCCCGCTGGCGTACGGCCATGTCCGGGAAGCCGCGCAACCAGACGAAACGATCCGGATCGTCGTGGTCCCGGAACTGTCCGAGTACGGCCATGCCGACCTCCTCCTGCGTCTCCACGAACGCCCGGTCGAACAGTTCGAGGAGTTCGTCCCGTCGACCCGCACGCAACGTGTACTGCCGGAGTTCGACCACGTTCAGCCGCTCGGCGGTACCTCGACCGGCTCCGGTGACCTGTGCTGATGTGGTCATGCCGCTGCACCCGCCCGGTCCGACCGGGTCATGGTCATTACCCAGTTGGTCTCCCAGCTCTGCTCACCGTCGGTCGAGAATGCCTGTTCCCAGCGAGCTGAGGTCGAGGTGATCCGCGACCAGACGAAGCGGCAGCGGATCGGTGTGCCGTCGTAGGTGTCGTCACCGTGGAACCTTCCGGTTCCGTCGTCACCGAACCTGCCGACCACCGGTGGCTCCAGTCGACCCGTACGACTGTTTGCCCAGTTCAGAGACCATTCCTGCCGCTGCGGATCGAACAGTCGCAGGGTCAGCCCACGGAACCCCTTGGTGGGGAAGATGATCTCGTCGAGGTTGGCCGCCCCGTCGAACAGGGGAGCGTGGCACACCGCGGTGCCCGGGAACTCGTCCCACTCTGTGCTCCCGGTCAGGGGCCGCAGCAGCCGACGGTTGGCCACCTCCCAGGTCCCGACCAGGAAGTCGAAGTCGCCAACACCGGGCCGACGGGTGGACAGGATGGTCATGTACCGGTCCTTTGCCATGAGTCGTCTGGCCTGCTCGGACGAGCGACCAGACCGGCAGGTTATTCCGGGTCCCCTGACAACCCGTGTCAGTGGAGCGCGGCAAACTTGCCACCATGCGTGCCAGCAGACTGCTGTCCATCCTGTTGCTGCTCCAGGCACGGGGGCGGTTGACCGCCCAGCAGTTGGCCGACGAACTGGAGGTTTCGGTTCGTACCGTCTATCGCGACATGGAGTCGTTGGCCGCGGCCGGCGTCCCGTTGTACGGGGAGGCCGGCCACGACGGCGGCTACCGGCTGGTCGACGGCTACCGCACCCGGCTCACCGGCCTGACCGCCGGCGAGGCCGAGGCGTTGTTCCTGGCCGGGCTGCCCGGTCCGGCCGCCGATCTGGGGCTGGGCACCGTCCTGGCCACTGCCCAGCTCAAACTGATGGCGGCGCTACCGGACGAGTTGCGGGACCGGGCCAACGTGTTGCAACAGCGCTTCCATCTGGACCCGGCCGGTTGGTACTCGGCACCGGACCCCACCCCGCATCTGGCCGCCGTGGTGGACGCGGTGTGGCATCAACGCCGGATCCGGGTGCGCTACCACCGCTGGACGGCACCACAGGACGTGATCCGCACGCTGGAGCCGTACGGCGTGGTGTTCAAGGCCGGTCGTTGGTACCTGGTGGCGCGGGGAACGGACCGCATCCGTACGTACCGGGTCTCCCAGATCCGCCGGGTGTGGACCCTCGACACGCGGTTCGACCGGCCGGACGGATTCGACCTGGCCGGGCACTGGCGGGCCTACCTGGACGACTTCGACGTACGGCGACAGCGCGGCGTGGCGGTCGTACGGCTGTCGGCAGACCTGCTGGCGCACCTTCCAGACCTGGTGGAGCCTGGGGTGGCACGGGCGGCCCGGGAGAGTGCGGAACCCACGGATCGCGATGGCTGGCTGCGGGTCGTGATTCCGATCGAGTCTGTCGAGCACGCCACCGGCATGCTGCTGCGGCTCGGGGCGAACGCCGAGGTGTTGGCCCCCATCGAACTGCGGGAGCGGATCGCGGAAACCGTCACCGCGATGGCGGCGACCTACGCGGTCTGATCCCGCGTCCCGCCGTTGGTTGCGGAGCAGCCACCGGCGGGACGCGGGACCGACTCGGGTCGGGCCGGATCGGGTCAGGAGAACTTGACGGAACTCGCCCGGTTGTTCCAGCCACTGCCGATCTTTCCGAGGTTCGACGATCCGTCGATCCACACCGAGGACGCACCCTTGAAGTTGAAACCGTCGTAGAGCTTGACGTCGCATCGGTTGTAGGTGCGTACCGAGCTGAGCCGGTTGTTCCAGCCGATCTCGGCGAGGTTGTCCCACTGCCACTCGGCGTCGTATCCCGGGGTGCATCTGCGGGACTGGACCCAGGTGTGTGTCGCGCCGGTGTAGCCGGTGCCGGCGTAGAAGATCGCGATGGTCAGCGCCGTGGGTCCCACGTCGCTGAGTTGCCGGGCCTGCTGCGGGTCGGCTGCGCAGGCGACCTTCTGGCTGTCGAGGTTGACGACGCAGTGCTGCGCCGATGGGTCGGCACCTGCGGTGGCGGTGGCTGGTGCGGCGGCCAGTGCGGTTGCGCCAACCAGGCAGGACAGTGCGGCGAGAGTGGCGAAGGCGGTCCGGATAGCCATCTTCTCTCCTCCTTGTTGGGTGATGTCATGACCCGAGGGAAAGAGTCAACTTGGGCGATTAGCCCTGAACCTCACCGTAGTCACCGCTTTTGTGAGACCCATGTAGTCAGTCGGATTTCTGTCAGTTGTGCCGCTTGTGGGATCCCTGGTCATCCAGTAGCTACTTCCGCGCCCGTCAGGCGCTCGTAGAGCCAGCCGAACCGGTCGATCCGCCACTGTCGCCCGAACACGATCCGCCAAGAGCTTCGTGCGCCGGTGAAGCGGCTGTCAGAGCGTTCAATAGATTGAACAGGTGTTCAGTCGTCGCTGTCCCGTCGGGCGCCGGGCCCGGTGCGGCACGCAACGCCCTGCGCGTGCCGTTCCGTCGAGGAGTAGGATCTCCGGCGCTGCGGTCGATGAAGCCCGCCCAGAGCGCCTCCGGTGTGACGACCCACGTGACCCCGTGGAAGCCACCCGGCGGCCAGTTGCGCGCACCGCGCGACGCTGAGAACAACTGATCCGAATTCCGACAGGGTCGGCTGGTGGGTCGATCCGGGAGAGAGACTAGCCTGATGGGCGTGACACGCCGCGCGAAGATCGTCTGCACCCTTGGCCCTGCCACCTCGTCGCCGGAGCGGATCCGGGGGCTGGTAGAGGCTGGCATGGACGTGGCCCGGCTCAACTTCAGCCACGGCAGCCACGCCGATCACGAGCAGGTCTACCAGTTGGTCCGCCAGACGGCCAAGCGAGCGGGACGGGCGGTCGCCGTGCTGGCCGACCTCCAGGGGCCGAAGATCCGACTGGGCCGGTTCGCGGACGGTCCGCACGAGTGGCGTACCGGTGACTCCGTGGTGATCACCGGCGACGACATCCTCGGTAGCAAGGACCGCGTCTCCTGCACCTACCGCAAGCTGCCGCAGGAGGTACGCCCCGGCGACCGGCTCCTGATCGACGACGGCCGGGTGGCGGTCGAGGTCAGCGCGGTCGACGGCAACGACATCCGGTGCCTGGTGACCGAGGGTGGTCCGGTCTCCAACAACAAGGGTGTCTCCCTGCCCAACGTCGCGGTGAGCGTGCCGGCGCTGTCGGAGAAGGACGCCGAGGACCTGCGCTTCGCGCTCGGCCTCGGGGTCGACCTGGTGGCGCTGTCGTTCGTGCGGTCGCCCGAGGACATCAAGCTGGTGCAGGCCATCATGCAGGAGGTCGGCGTACACCGGCCGGTGCTGGCCAAGGTCGAGAAGCCCGAGGCGGTGACCCACCTGGAGGCGATCGTCGCCGCCTTCGACGGGATCATGGTCGCCCGCGGTGACCTCGGCGTGGAGTTGCCGCTGGAGCAGGTCCCGCTGGTGCAGAAGCGGGCCGTGCAGATGTGCCGGGAGAACGCCAAGCCGGTCATCGTCGCCACCCAGATGCTCGACTCGATGATCGAGAGCTCCCGGCCGACCCGCGCCGAGGCGTCGGACGTCGCCAATGCGGTGCTGGACGGTGCGGACGCGGTGATGCTCTCCGGCGAGACCAGCGTCGGACGCTACCCGATCCTCACTGTGGACACCATGTCCAAGATCATCAGCACCACCGAGGCCGGCTCGCTCGGTGTGCCCCGGTTGCAGCACGATCCCCGTACCCACGGTGGGGCGTTGACCATTGCCGCCTCCCAGATCGCCCGGGCGATCGGCGCCAAGGCGATGGTCGCCTTCTCCCAGACCGGTGACACCGTACGGCGACTGTCCCGGCTGCACTGCGACCTGCCACTGCTGGCCTTCACCCCGGTGCCGGAGGTACGCAGCCAGCTCGCCCTCTCCTGGGGCGTGCAGACCTTCCTCATGCCGTTCGTTCAACACACCGACGACATGTTCCGGCAGGTCGACCAGGCGCTGCTCGACCTCGAGTGGGCCAAGCCCGGCGACCATGTGGTGATCGTGGCGGGCAGCCCGCCCGGCACGCCCGGCTCCACCAACACCCTGCGGGTGCACCAACTCGGTTCGCTCAACCACGCGGCAGCGGTGGCACGGGTGATCCGGTGACCCAGGAGGAAGGCGTCCTCGTCGGTCAGGCCGCGGTCGACGAGCTGCTCAAGGTGCTCGACCTGGACCGGACCGGCGAGATGTCCTTCCAGGGAATGAGCCCGTCGGTCGGACCGCAGCGGGTGTTCGGGGGCCAGGTCGCCGGACAGGCCCTGGTGGCCGCCGGGCGGACCGTCGACCCGGCCCGGTTGGTGCATTCGCTGCACGGCTACTTCGTCCGTCCCGGTGATCCGGCCGAACCGATCGCCTACGAGGTGGAGAACATCCGCGACGGGCGTTCGTTCTCCGTACGCCGGGCGGTGGCGCTGCAACACGAGAAGCCAATCTTCTTCATGTCGGCGTCGTTCCAGGTGTCGGAGGAGGGGCTGGACCATCACGCGCCGGCCCCGCCCGACGTGCCCGGTCCGGACGAGGTGCCCACCATGGTCGACCGGTTGGGTCGCTATCCAGAGCGGCTGGGCGTCTGGTCGATCATCCCCCGCCCGATCGACGTGCGGTACGTCGGCGAGCCCGGCTGGGTACGCCCTGGTGACCGCCCGGCCGATCCGCACCAGCGGGTCTGGATGCGTATCGACGGCAAGCTGCCCGATGATCCGCTGCTGCACGCCTGCGCGTTGACGTACGCCTCGGACCTGACACTGCTGGACTCGGTGCTGTCGGTGCACGGCGAGGTGTGGGGCCCCGGCGGGGTGGTGGGCGCGAGCCTGGACCACGCGCTGTGGTTCCACCGTCCGTTCCGGGCCGACGAGTGGTTCCTCTACGACTGCTGGAGCCCGTCGGCGTCCGGTTCGCGTGGGCTGGCCACCGGTCGGATGTTCTCCGCCGACGGTCGGCAGATCGCCAGCGTCGTACAGGAGGGACTGCTGCGCCGGGTGGGTGCCTGAGCCGGTCGGTTAGTCTCTCCGACATGCGTCTTTCCGCCCGGGTCGACTACGCGTTACGTGCCATCGTCGAGCTTGCCGTGGTCGTCGGACGGGACACCGAGGGCGGTGAGCCGGGGCGCCGACCGAGCCCCGTCACCGCCGAGCAGATCGCCCGAGCCCAGGACATCCCGCCGAAGTTCCTGGAGAGCATCCTGCTGCAACTGCGCCGGGGTGGCGTCGTGCACGCCCAGCGTGGTCCCGAAGGCGGCTACTGGCTGACCCGCCCGGCGACGGAGATCTCGCTGGCCGAGGTGATCAGGGTGGTGGACGGTCCGCTGTCGCACGTGCGGGGCCAGCGCCCGGAGGACCTCGGCTACCAGGGAGCGGCCCGCGCGCTGCAGGAGGTCTGGATCGCGCTGCGGGCCAGCGAGCGCGAGATTCTGGAGATGGTCACCATCGCCGACGTGGCCAGCGGCAAACTGCCCGATCGGGTACGCAAGCTGGCCGCTGACCCGGCCGCCTGGAGCTGACGATCCCCGGTCGGCCCCCGACCGCCACCCGGACGTATCCGTCCCAGCCCTCGGTAAGGGATTGACCCTGGCTGCCCACTACCCGCATTCTCGACTAAGTCAGTAGGTTATGTCGAAAACTCGGGAGCGCGCATGCGGAAGCTGTTGATCCTCGCGCTGGTCGGCCTGGTCGCGCAGTTGGTCGACGGGGCGCTGGGCATGGCGTACGGACTCACCTCCTCGACGTTGCTGCTGATCAGCGGAGTCGCACCCGCCACGGCATCGGCCTCCGTACACCTGGCCGAGATCGGCACCACCCTTGCCGCCGGTGTGTCCCACTGGCGGTTCGGCAACGTGGACTGGCGCGTTGTCGGCCGCATCGCGCTGCCCGGCGCGATCGGTGCGTTCGCCGGCGCCACCTTCCTCAGTTCCATCTCCACCGAGGTGGCGGCCCCGTGGATGGCCGGAATCCTGTTCCTGCTCGGCGGCTACCTGCTGCTGAGGTTCGCCCGACCACTGCCGACGGTGACCCCGAACAGCCGCCCGCTGCGTAGCCGGTTCCTCGCCCCGCTCGGCCTGGTCGCCGGCTTCGTGGACGCCACCGGCGGGGGCGGCTGGGGACCGGTGGCCACCCCGTCCCTGATGGTGTCCGGGCGGCTGGAACCGCGAAAGGTGATCGGGTCGGTGGACACCAGCGAGTTCCTCGTCGCCGCGGCAGCCAGCATCGGCTTCCTGCTCGGCCTGGGCACCGACGGCTTCCTCTGGGCGACCGTGGTGGCGCTGCTGGTCGGTGGCCTGATCGCCGCTCCGATAGCGGCCTGGCTGGTACGCGTCGTACCGGCACAACTGCTCGGGGCGGCGATCGGCGGAGTGATCGTGCTGACCAACGCGCGAACCCTGATGCGGGGCTTCGAGCTGGCCGGTCCGGTCCAGACGGTCGGATACCTCGTCCTCGCCGCCGGGTGGTCGACCGCTCTCGTGCTGGCGATCCGGGCCCTGCGGCGCCCCACCACCTCCGGCGGGAGCCTGGCGCCGGGTGGGCCGTCGAGCCTGGCGCCGGGTGGGCCGTCGAGCCTGGCGCCGGGTGGATCGTCGGACGCTGCGCCCGACGGGTCGTCAGACCGCGTCCCGGTCGACGTGCCCAGGCCCGTCCTGGCCGGCCAGCTCCGCGATGAGTTGCCAGGCCAGCGCGACATCCCGGTGCGTGGTCAGCGGTGACCCGACCGCCAGCCGCAGGGTGTACCGGCCAGCCACCCGGGTGTGCGTCAGATACACCCTGCCGGTGGCGTTCACCCGGGTCAGGAGTTCGGAGCTGGCCTCGTCGCCGGCCCGCAGCCGGAAGCAGACCAGGGAGAACGGGTGTGGGGCAGCCACCTCGAAGCGTTCGTCGGCCGTTACCCGGTCGGCGAACCAGGCAGCCAGCTGCACACCCGACCGGATGTGCGCCCGTAGCCCCTCGACGCCGTACCAGCGCAGCACGAACCACAGTTTCAGGGCGCGGAACCGGCGGCCGAGCGGCACCTGCCAGTCCCGGTAGTCGATCACGGCACCGGACTCGGTGGCCGCGTTTCGGAGGTACTCCGGCAGCACGCTGAGCGCCTCGATCAGTTCCGCCCGGTCGGCGACCCAGAACGCGTCACAGTCGAAGCCGGTGAGCAGCCACTTGTGCGGGTCGAAGCAGTACGAGTCGGCGTACTCCAGGCCGGAGTGCGTGTAGCGGAACTCCGGACAGACCGCAGCCGCACCGGCGTACGCGGCGTCGACGTGCAGCCAGACGCCGTACTCCCGGCAGATCTCACCGATCTCGGGTATCGGGTCGATCGCCGTGGTCGACGTGGTTCCGATCGTCGCCACCACCAGGGCCGGTACGACCCCCGCAGCCCGGTCCGCCTCAAGCGCCGTACGCAGGGCCTTCGGGCTCAACGCCAGTGTCTCGTCGACCTCGACCGCGCGTACCCCGTCGTCGCCGAGCCCGGCCAGCCGGGCCGCCTTCTCGATCGAGGAGTGCCCCTGGGTCGAGGTGTACACCCGGTAGCGTCGCGTCACGCCGCTCATCCGCCACTCCCCACCGCTGGCCCGGTGCAGCGCGGCGAGGGTCGCCACCAGGGTGGCCGAGGAGGCGGAATCCTGGATGACCCCACCACCGGGCCCGGTGGACCGGAACCGGGGCGGCAGGTCCAGCAGGTGTGCCAGCCAGTCCAGCATCACCGTCTCGACCTCGGTGCAGGCCGGCCCGGTGGCCCACAGCATTCCCTGTACGCCCAGCCCGGCGGCGACCAGGTCGCCGAGCACGCTCGGGGCGCTGGTGTTCGCCGGGAAGTAGCCGAAGAACCCGGGGTGCTGCCAGTGGGTCAGTCCCGGCGCGATCACGGTGTCTAGGTCGGCGAGGATCTGCTCGAAGCCCTCGCCGTATTCCGGTGGTGTCGCTGGCAGCCGGGCGGTGACGGTGCCCGGTGGGTCGTTCGGAGTTACCCGACGATCGTGCAGGCCGGACCAGTAGTCGGCGATCCAGTCCACGACCTCGTGTCCGTGGCGGCGGAACTCGTCGGGATCCATGTGCGTTGCCATTGGCTAAGCCGACCAGGGATTCCGCCATTGGGCAAGCTCTTCCGGGCAGATGACGACCCGGGCGCTGCTCGTGGGGCTGGTAGCAGGGTATGGACGCGCTGAAAAATCTGCGATTGTCTATCTGTCTGGCTTCGTGCGATCAGCTGGGAGGAACGGGATGAAGGGAAGGGCCATCGGCCTGGTCCTGCTGACGGTGGCGACGACCATCCCCGCGATGCCTGCTTTCGCGGCCACCCGGGTCCTGCTCCGGGCGGACGTGAACCGGGACGGGGTCCTGTCCGCCGACGACGACCGGGACCGCCACCTGTGGACCGCCGGACGGGGTGCGATCGTCCTGCCCAACCTCGACGACGACCAACGCCGGTGTCCGCCCGGGGAGAGCTTGAGCGACGATGCCTTGGCAGCCTGCAACGATGCGGCCGACGAGGTGGTCAACGGGACGGCCGACCTGATGGATCTGGCCCCGCTGCGGGTCGAGCCGCTGCTGGCGGACTCGGCCACACTGAGCGTCTCCACCACCCGGATACGCCTCTTCGCCCGCCGTGACGGTGGATACCGCCCACTCGGTCCGACCACGGAACTGACCTCCCGGGAGCTGCGGTACGGCGTCACCCTGGCGGCCGAGGCGCGTGACATCGTGCGGGACCCCGCCGGGTGGGACGGGACCGCCGATGTCACGCTGCGGGCCCGGCGGGGCGATGTGACCCGGTCCGACCAGGTCCGGCTACGGGTGGCGCCGCTGTTGTTCCAGCACAGACTGCTGCCCGTGCGACAGATGATGGTGGCCGACATGACGCCGCTACCGGAGCGTCCGGGGGAGCACCAGTTCCGCCGGGACCTGCGCCGTGAGCTGGTCGAGGCGGGCGTGCGCCGGCCGTTCCTGGAGTACCCGGTCGTCGGTGACGACATCTGGATGCAGGACCTGTTCGAGCCCGCCTATCTGTCGGCACCGGGACCGGGTGGGCGAGAACAGCGGATGACGATCTATCTGAGGGTCGCCAACCCCAACCCGGACGGTTGGTCCGCCGATCGTCCGTTGCGTCCGTCGGCTCGGGGGGCGTTCACCCGACTGCGGGGCCCGGACGTCGGGGCGGTGCAGCAGTACGACCCGCAGCGGGTCGCCGACCCGGCCCAGTACCGCAACGGCACCTTCGACTCGGCTGGCAACTTCGACACCATCCCGCCGTACGGAGTGCACCGCACCGGGCGGATGCTCTACGGTGCCCGCGCCGGCACGGACTTCGGACCCGATCCGACCTTCACCCGGATGCTCGCGGCACAGGGCTACCAGGCTCCGGTCGTGGTCGACACCAGTTGGCTGGCGGTGGGGCACACCGACGAGTTCCTTGCCTTCGTACCGGCCCGGAACTCCCGGGGCTGGGCGCTGCTGGTGGCCGATCCCGGCCTGGGTCTGCGGTTGCTCGAGCGGTTGGTCTCGCAGGGGGCTGGTGGTCAGCGGCTGGTCCAGGGCGTTGCGCCCGAGTTGACCGAGGATCCGGGACTGACCGTCGCCGAGGCCGTCGGCAGGACCGAACTGCGCGAGGGGACACGACTGGCGACGATCGGCGTGAACCGCGCGCTCGGGATTCTCCGCCGGGAGACCGGACTGACCGAGTCGGAGATCGTACGGGTCCCCGCGCTCTTCAGCCACATCTCGATCGACGGCTACCCCCGGGACGGTCTCACCTACCTCTATCTGCCGGGTGCCGCCAACGGGGTCAGTACCGGCACCGGAACCTATCTGGCGCCCAAGCAGCACGGGCCACGGGACCGTACCGGCGTGGACGTGTTCCAGCGGGCGGCCGAGCGGGCGTTGGACCGCGTCGGGGTGCGGACCGGCTGGGTGGAGACGTGGGAGTACTCGCACACGTTCGGCCTCGTCGGCGGGGAGGTCGACTGCGTCACCAACGCGGTACGGGACCTGTCCGGTACGACCCCCTGGTGGACCAGCCCCAGCTGAGCGGCTCTGAGCCCCCGATCTCTCCCGTGACGACGGCGAGGAGCGTCAGGGGGATCCGAGTCAGGGAGATCTGAAGGGGCCAGATGAATCCGCCCACCCGTTGGAGACGGGTGGGCGACTGATGTGCCGGGAGCGGGACTCGAACCCGCACGCCCTTTCAGGCAGATGCTTTTGAGGCATCCGAGTCTGCCGATTCCTCCATCCCGGCACCGCCATCCCGGCGGCTGGGCCTCACTGTACCCGACTAGGCTCATGCGGCAGCATGGGTGGTGGCAGTTCCGGAATGACGGTGGGGGTAGGGGTCCGTGGCCGATACACAGGCGGGTGCCGAGCGCAGGCGGGTGCTGATCGCCGAGGATGAGGCGCTCATCCGGCTGGATCTGGCTGAGATGCTCGTCGAAGAGGGCTACGACGTGGTCGGGGAGGCCGGCGACGGGGAGACCGCCGTACGCCTGGCCGAAGAGCTGAAGCCGGATCTGGTGATCCTCGACATCAAGATGCCGATCATGGACGGATTGGCGGCTGCCGAGCGGATCGCCGGCAACCGGATCGCGCCTGTGATCATCCTCACGGCGTTCAGCCAGCGGGATCTGGTCGAGCGGGCCCGGGCCGCCGGCGCGATGGCCTACCTCGTCAAGCCGTTCCAGAAGAGCGACCTGGTGCCGGCGATCGAGATTGCGCTCTCCCGCTACTCCGAGATCTCCGCGCTCGAGTCCGAGGTGGCTGGGCTGACCGACCGGCTGGAGGTCCGCAAGACCGTCGAGCGGGCCAAGGGCGCGCTCATGACGACGTACGGGATGACCGAACCGCAGGCGTTCAAGTGGATCCAGCGTACCGCCATGGATCATCGGATGACGATGCGTGAGGTCGCTGAGCGGATCATCGCCGAGGGTATCGGCGGGGACGCCGGCGAGAACGCCCCGACCCCGAGCTGACCCGCATCCGGTCCCACCTGGATAGTCGACGGCCTATATAGGATCGTCGGCGTGGCCCGTACGTGGCGTACCGTCGCCGTGGTCCTGGTGATCACGATGCTGGCTGGCGGCTGTCGAGGGTCCACCCCCGGTGAGGTGGAGCCGTTCCGCCCGGGCTGGTCGGCGGTTGCGCTGCCGCCGCCCGCCGGGCCACCGGGCCGACTGGTGTTACGCGACGTGGCCGCCTGCGCCGGGCGGTGGTTTGCGGTGGGTGCGGTGCGGGCCGCCGACGGGGCTACCCGGCCGGCGGCCTGGGCCAGTACGGACGCACGGACGTGGACCGCGCTCGCCGTCACCGGCACGTCCCACTACGGCCGGCAGAACATCCTCTACGCGGCAGCCTGCCGCGACGGCCGGTTGGCCGCGATCGGGTCGAAGGTCGGTGGGGTACACGGCAATCCCCGGGTGAGCACCTGGGCCCAGGCCGACGAGGGGCGGCTGGCGGAGGTGCCGACGCCGTTCGAGCGCTTCGGCGGGCCGGAGGCGGTGAACGTCGCCCGGATGGTCGGCGGACCGCCCGGCTGGCTGATCGTGGGCAACCGGGTACGGGGGGCTGCGGTCTGGCTGTCGGCGGACGCCACGGAATTCGAGCTCGTCGACGGCGCGTCGGAGTTGGCCAGCGACGCGCGGGGCAGGACGTGGGTGTTCGACGCGGTCGCGACGACGCAGGGCTGGTTGGCGGTCGGCGCGGTACGGCACACCGGTCGTACCACTCCCGAACCGGTCGCCTGGGCCTCCGGGGACGGCCGGACCTGGCGACGGCTGGACGTCCCGGTGGCCGGTGGCTCCGGCGAACTACAGCGTGTTGCCACTGTCGACGGTGTGCCGGTCGCGGTCGGGCTGTCCGACGGGAGGTTCGGGGCCTGGCGGGCGGGTGGCGACGGCTGGGCGAGGGTGGGTCGGTTCGGCACCGTCACGGGTCCGGGCCTGCCCTCGGTGCGCGGCGTCGCCGTGGCTGGTGACCGGCTCGTCGTGGCCGTCGTAGACGGGTCGGGACACGAGCTGTGGACCTCGACCGACCACGGTGGATCATGGCGACGGATTGTCGCTCCACTTGGTACGGCGCGGCTGGACGGTGACTCCGGGATCGCGGTGGCGACCGCCGGGGACCGGTTGCTGCTGGCGGTGGACGACGCGGGGGGCGCGACGATGTGGCTGACCGGGATCCACTAGTTGATCGACGAATCTCTTTTGCTGGCCGGGTGTCGTCCGAGAGTCGTATCGGTAAGGGGGAATATGTCGACTGGTCCTTACTTAGTCTTCGCGGTGTTCAGGACCGCTTCCGGGGTCGGGCGTTACCGCAGGGTGCGGCTGAGGTCGGGCGGTCGGCCGGGAGCCTCTTACAGTCACCGGGGTCGGTCGACAACGGCGTGTAACGGTTAGGTCAACGCCGTCTCCGGGGTCTACCGGCGTGGATAGATGGTGGGATAACGTCCGGCCCCAGACCGCGACGACGGTCTGGTTCGTCCGCTCCCGCAAGGGCCAATCCGTGGCGGGTGGTTCGGGCCATTGGACGGAGGAGGATCGGGCCTTGAGGCAGAAGTTCTCGCGCGTGCTCGGCGGCGTGGCAATGCTGGCTCTCGTCGCTGGTGGTACCGCCTGCAGCGGTGGTGAAGAGGGAGGCGAAGGCAGCGCCTGCGGCAACAAGATCGCGTTCTTCGGTGCGCTGACCGGCAGTTCGGCCGCGCTCGGCATCAACGAAAACAACGGTGTCAAGCTGGCGGTCGACCAGTACAACAAGGAAAACGCCGACTGCAAGGTCGAGTTGGTCCAGCTGGACTCGCAGGGCAGCCCGGACCAGGCGCCCGGCCTGGCCCAGAAGGCGATCGACGATGAGAAGATCCTTGGCATCGTCGGCCCGGCCTACTCGGGTGAGTCGGAGGCCGCGAACCCGCTCTTCTCCGAGGCGGGCCTGGTGCACATCACCGCCTCGGCGACCCGGCCGAGCCTCGCCGAGCAGGGCTGGAAGACGTTCTTCCGGGCGGTCGGCAACGACCTGAGCCAGGGCCCGGCGGCCGGTAACTACATCAAGAACGTCATGAAGGCCGAGAAGGTCTTCGTCGTCGACGACCAGTCCGCGTACGGTGCCGGTCTGGCCGACGAGGTCAAGAAGGTGCTCGGTGCCGCCGTCGTCGGTACGGACAAGGTGCAGGGCGAGGGCAAGCAGGTCGACTTCTCGGCCACCGTTGCCAAGATCAAGAGCGCTGGCGTGGGCGCCATCTTCTACGGCGGTTACTACCAGGAGGCCGGGCTGATCCGTAAGCAGCTCAGCGCTGCTGGCGTCACCGCGCCGCTGGTCGCCGGGGACGGTGTCAACGACAACAACTACATCACCTCGGCCGGCCAGGCGGCAGCCGAGGGAACCATCCTCACCTGCCCGTGCGCACCGGCCACCGAGGCCCGGGGCAACTTCGTCGAGGAGTACAAGAAGCTCAACGGCAGCGACCCGGGCACCTACAGCGACACCGCCTACGACGCGGCGAACATCCTGCTGGCCGGCATCAAGGCTGGCAAGACCAGCCGCGCCGACATGCTGGAGTTCGTCAAGGGCTACTCGGGCGAAGGGGTTGCGGCCACCTACAAGTTCACCGCGACCGGTGAGCTGGACCCGGCGCAGGTCAAGGTCTGGGCGTACAAGGTCCAGGGCGGCCAGGTCGTGCCGGTCCAGGAGATCCCGAAGGTCTGAGTGCCGGTCAGCCGGCACAGGGGGACACAGATGTGATCGCGGGTGCGGCCGGGAATTCGCTCCCGGCCGCACCCGATCTGTATCTCCGACCTGATCCATCTGCATCTCCAACCTTGATGGAGCGCTCCTACCTTGAACTTCGACGGACTCTTCTCCAACTTCGGAGAACTCACCGCCACCGGCCTGACCCAGGGGGCCATCTACGCCCTGGTCGCGCTCGGCTACACGCTCGTCTACGGCGTGCTGCGACTCATCAACTTCGCCCACTCCGAGGTCTTCATCGCCGGCGCCTTCGCGGCGCTCTGGACGTGGGGCGCCTTCGGCCTCAACCAGGACTCCGTGGTTACCGGTGTCGGTTCGATCCTGCTCTACCTGCTGGTCGGAATGGTGGTCGCCGCGCTCGCCTCGGCACTCACCGCGACCGTGATCGAGCGGGTCGCGTACCGCCCGCTGCGGCAGCGCAACGCGCCACCGTTGGCCTTCCTGATCACCGCGATCGGTGCCTCGATCGCCATCGCCGAGGCGTTCGGCATCTACACCCGGCGGCTGCCCCAGGGGGCGCCGACGATCGTCAAGAACGACACGCTCTTCACCATCGGCGGTGCGGACATCACGGTCGTGCAGCTGCTGACCGTCGGCGCGGCGTTGGCGATGATGATCGGGCTGGACCAGTTCATCAACCGTAGCCGGATCGGCCGGGGGATCCGGGCGGTGGCCCAGGATCCGAACACGGCCGCGCTGATGGGGGTCAACAAGGACCGGATCATCCTGATGGTGTTCATCGCCGGTGGTGCCATGGCCGGCGTGGCCGGGATGCTCTACAACATCAAGATCGGCTCGCTGACCTACAGCGTCGGTTTCCTGCTGGGGCTCAAGGCGTTCACCGCTGCGGTCCTCGGTGGCATCGGCAACCTGCGCGGCGCGCTGCTCGGTGGGCTGCTGCTCGGCCTGGTGGAGAACTACGCCTCGGGACTGTTCGGTACGGAGTGGAAGGACCTTGTCGCGTTCGTGGTCCTGGTGGTGCTGCTGATGTTCCGGCCGACCGGGTTGCTCGGTGAGTCGTTGGGGAGGGCACGGGCATGACCGGCGTTCGGGAAAAGCTGCACAGTGGCCGGGAGGCGATGGCCCACCGGTGGCACAACGCACCCCGCTGGGTCCGCTGGGCCACGCTGGCCGCAGTGATCGTGTTCTTCTACGCCCTGCCGAACAAGGAGTTCTACCAGTACCTCGGGCCGATCCCGACGACCGGGTCGAACTTCTCCCAGGTGCTGTTCACGGTCTCCATCTACGTGTTGCTGGCCGTCGGTCTCAACATCGTCGTCGGCTTCGCCGGCCTGCTGGACCTGGGCTACTTCGGCTTCTTCGCGGTGGGTGCGTACACGGTTGCGTTGCTGACCTCGCCGGCCAGTGACCTGAAGTCGAACTGGCCGTGGCTGGCGGCGGTACCCCTGGCGATCGGCATCACGATGCTCTCCGGGGTGCTGCTCGGCCTGCCCACCCTGCGGCTGCGTGGGGACTACCTGGCGATCGTCACCCTCGGCTTCGCCGAGATGATCCGGGTCGCCGCGACCAGTTCCGACTTCCTCAAGGGACAGCGGGGCCTCAACAAGATCCCGCACCCCCCGGGGACGTACGCCGACGGCCGTCCGGTCTTCGGGGTGCTCGACGCGCGGCCCTACTACTGGCTGGTGCTGACCCTGATCATCCTCGTGGTGATCGGGGTGCGGAACCTCAACCGCAGCCGGGTCGGCCGGGCCTGGATCTCGATCCGGGAGGACGAGGACGCGGCCCAGCTGATGGGTGTGCCGACGTTCAAGTTCAAGCTGTGGGCGTTCGCCGCCGGTGCGGCGATCGGCGGTCTGGCCGGGGCGCTCTTCGCCGGCAAACAGAACTTCGTCAGCTCGCAGAACCTGGAACTGCTCAACTCGATCATCATCCTGGCAGCGGTGATCTTCGGTGGATCCGGCAACATCGTCGGCGCGATCGTCGGCGGTGGCCTGGTCGCGTACATGATCGAGCGGTTCCGGGGCATCGAGTTGTTCGGTGTGGAGCTGTACGAGTACCGCTTCCTGTTCTTCGGTCTGGTGCTCGTGGTCATGATGATCTTCCGGCCGCAGGGCCTCATCGCAAACCGACGACGCGCGGCGGAGTTCAAGGACCGTCGCAAGGAGGTGACCGTCGGTGGGTGAGACCGCACCGAAGCCAACCGTTCCCACCCAGGGCACGGCCCCCGATGTCGAGCAGGTGCCGCCCGGCCGTGAGCCGCTGCTGGAGGTGGACAACGTCACGCTGCGTTTCGGTGGCGTGGTCGCCCTGGACCAGGTGGACTTCACCCTCTACAAGGGGGAGATTCTCGGCCTGATCGGGCCGAACGGGGCCGGCAAGACCACCTGCTTCAACGCGATGACCGGGATCTACCAGCCGACCGAGGGCGAGATCCGGTTCCGGGGACAGCGGATCGTCGGCAAGAAGCGGCATGTCATCACCCAGATGGGCATGGCGCGGACGTTCCAGAACATCCGCCTCTTCCCCGAGATGACCGCCATGGAGAACGTCCAGGTCGGCGCGGACGCGCACCACAAGACGAGCGTGCTTTCGGCGCTGTTCCGCCTGCCCCGACACTGGCGGGAGGAACGCGACGGCCGGGAGAAGGCCGAGCGGCTGCTGGAATTCGTCGGCATCTCACACCGGATCCACGAGTACGCCCGCAACCTGTCCTACGGCGAGCAGCGGCGGTTGGAGATCGCCCGGGCACTGGCGACCGATCCGGTGCTGCTGTGCCTGGACGAACCGGCGGCCGGATTCAACCCGGCGGAGAAGGAGGAACTCCTCCAACTCATCCGGAAGATTCGCGACCAGGGCATCACCGTGCTGTTGATCGAGCACGACATGCGACTGGTCATGGGGGTCACCGACCGGATCGTGGTGCTGGAGTTCGGAAAGAAGATCGCCGAAGGTCTCCCCGCCGAGGTGCGGGAGGACCACCGGGTGGTCGCGGCGTACCTGGGGGTGCCGGACGATGCTGCTTGAGATCGAGAACATGAGCCTGCTCTACGGGCGGATCCAGGCGCTGCACGGGATCAGCCTGACCGTCGACGAGGGCGAGATCGTCGCCCTGATCGGCGCGAACGGTGCCGGCAAGACCACCACCATGCGGGCCATCTCCGGCATCCGTCCGATCGCCTCGGGCAGCATCCGGTTCGGCGGCGAGGACATCTCCAAGCTCCGGCCCGACCTGCGGGTACGGCGTGGCCTGTGCCAGGCGCCGGAGGGCCGGGGTGTCTTCCCGGGCATGTCCGTGCTGGAGAACCTGGAGATGGGCGCCTTCACCCGCCGGGACAGCGCGGGCGTGGCGGCCGACCTCGACCGGGTGTTCCAACTGTTCCCCCGGCTGCTGGAACGGCGCAAGCAGCCCGGCGGCACACTCTCCGGCGGTGAGCAGCAGATGCTGGCGGTGGGCCGGGCACTGATGAGCAGACCGCGACTTCTGCTGCTCGACGAACCGTCGATGGGCCTGGCACCGATGCTGATCCAACAGATCTTCGCGATTATCAAGGAGATCAACGAGCAGGGCATGACGGTGCTGGTGGTGGAGCAGAACGCGCATCAGGCGCTCTCCCTCGCGCACCGGGCGTACGTCCTGGAGACCGGCCGGATCGTCAAGAGCGGCATCGGCTCGGAACTACTGCACGACGAAGCGGTCAAAGAGGCGTACCTGGGTGTGGCCTAGCCGGTCACCGGCTCAGTTATCAGGAGGGAACTCATGTCCATGTTCAGCAACGGCGGCCGGCGCAGCGCGCTCGGTCTCGCCGGCGCTGCTCTACTCACCTTCTCTCTCGCTGCCTGTGGTGAGAAGGAGAGCGTCGACCAGCCGGGAGCCGGACCCACCGTGACGGCGGGGGCGGACGCGGCGTTGGCAGCGAAGGTGCCGGACTCGATCAAGTCCGATGGAAAGATCATTGTGGGCACCGACTCCACGTACGCCCCGGCCGAGTTCCTCGACACCGACGGCAAGACGGTCATCGGCTTCGACGTGGAGCTGTTCGCCGCGGTCGCGGCCAAGTTGGGCCTCAAGGCCGAGTTCGTCTCGGCGAACTTCGGCGACATCATCACCGGCGTCAACACCAGCAAGTACGAGGTCGGCGTCTCGTCGTTCACCATCAACGACGAGCGCAAGACCCAGGCCAACATGGTCAGCTACTACCAGGTCGGCACCCAGTGGGTGACCAAGAAGGGCAACCCGGCCGGGGTCACGCTCGACAACGCCTGCGGCAAGAAGATCGCCGTCCAGAAGGACACCGTGCAGGTGCCCGACGTCGAGGCCCGGTCGAAGAAGTGCACCGACGCTGGCAAGCCGGCCATCACCATCGAACAGTTCCCCGGACAGGACGCGGCGACCGCCGCGGTCATCTCCGGCAAGGACGACGCGATGCTGGCCGACTACCCGGTCGGGGTGTACGCCGTCACCAAGTCCGAGGGGCAGCTGGAGCTGCTCGACAAGATGTACGAGGCGGCGCCGTACGGATATGTGGTCGCCAAGGACCAGGCGGCGTTCGCCGAGGCGGTCCGGGACGCGACCAAGGCGCTGATCGTCGACGGTTCGTACCAGAAGATCCTCGACAAGTGGAAGGTCGGCGACGGAGCGATCACCGACCCGGCGATCAACCCGTGACGCGTCCACGATGACGACCGAACAACAAGCGACACCCGTACGGGCACGGCCGGCACCGATCAAGGCCGTGCCCGTACGGCATCCCGGGCGCTGGGTGGCGATTGCCGTACTGGCGGTGCTGGCGGCGATGTTCGTGCACGTGTTGCTCACCAACGACGCCTTCAAGTGGGCGTACATGGTCGACAACATGTTCCGGCCGCCGATCATCGAGGGCCTGCTGTACGGCACCGTGCTGATGACGGTCAGCGCGATGCTGATCGGGGTGACGCTCGGCGTGATCTTGGCGGTGATGCGGCTGTCGCCCAACCCGGTCCTGCGGTCCGTCGCCTGGCTGTTCACCTGGTTCTTCCGGGCCGTGCCCCGGCTGGTGTTCCTGGCCGTCTTCGGCAACATCGGCATCCTCTGGAGCCGGCTGGAGTTCGGGGTGCCCTTCGACACCCAGCTCGGTCAGCTCTTCGGCATCGACAACCTGCACCTGCGGCTGTTCGGGTTCTCCTCCCGGGACCTGCTCAGCGGCTTCATGGCCGGGTTGCTCGGGCTGGCGCTGTCCGAGGCCGCGTACATGGCGGAGATCGTGCGGGCCGGTATCCAGTCGGTCGATCCCGGGCAGAGCGAGGCCGCCGCCGCGCTGGGTATGAGCCGGGGACAGGTGCTGCGCCGGGTGGTCCTGCCGCAGGCGATGCGGGTGATCATCCCGCCGACCGGCAACGAGACCATCGCGATGCTCAAGGACACCTCGCTGTTGATGATGGTGCCGTACAGCACGGAGCTGTTCTTCCAGCTCGACAGCGTGGGCAAGCGGGAGTTCCAGATCTTCCCGATGTACGTCGCGGCCTGCCTGTGGTACCTGCTGCTGACCAGCGTCCTGCTGGTGGGGCAGTACTTCCTGGAGCGGCACTTCTCCCGGGGGTACGGCACCAGCCAACGGGCCCGGCTCAGGCTACGCGGCCTCGTCGCGGAGTCTGGCGGCGGTGGGAAGGCCGATGGCGGTGCGGAAGCCGGTGGTGGGGTGGAGAAGGTGAAGGAGAAATGACCGAGTTGGTCGTTCCGGCGCAGGCCGACCCGCCGACGGCGGAGGCCGGGCTGATGGTGTTGGCCGAGGACGTGCACAAGTCCTTCGGCTCGCTGGAGGTGCTGCGCGGGGTCGACCTGGCGGTACGTCCGGGCGAGGTGTGCTGCGTACTCGGTCCCTCCGGGTCGGGCAAGTCGACCTTCCTGCGCTGCATCAACCACCTCGAGAAGATTGACGCTGGTCGGATCTGGGTGGACGGCGAGCTGATCGGCTACCGCCAGCGGGGTGACAAGCTCTACGAGCTGCGGGAGAAGGAGGTGGCCGCCCAGCGCCGGTCGATCGGCATGGTGTTCCAGCGGTTCAACCTGTTCCCGCACATGACCGTCCTGGAGAACGTCGTCGAGGCGCCGGTCCGGGTGCGCCGGGAGAACCGTTCGGTGGCCCGCGAACGGGCGGAGGCCCTGCTGGCGCGGGTCGGCCTGGCCGACAAACTGGCGACCTATCCGGGGCAGCTCTCCGGCGGTCAGCAGCAACGGGTGGCCATCGCCCGCGCGTTGGCGATGGAGCCCAAGCTGATGCTCTTCGACGAGCCGACCAGCGCGTTGGACCCGGAGCTGGTGGGTGAGGTGCTGGACGTGATGAAGGATCTCGCCCGCGACGGGATGACGATGGTCGTCGTCACCCATGAGATCGGCTTCGCCCGGGAGGTCGGCGATTCGTTGATCTTCATGGACGGTGGCGTGGTGGTCGAGTCGGGTGCCCCGCGCGAGGTGATCGCCAACCCGCAGCACGAGCGGACCCGGGCCTTCCTGGCCAAGGTCCTGTAGTCCGGACCTGCCAGGTGTCGTTGGCCGGGACCGATCCCGGTGCCCGGCCAACGCCTGAACCGGCTCGGGCTGACCTTACGGTAGGCCGTTTTGTCGGGGCCAGGACAGAGAGTTGACGCTCCCCAGGAAGGGGTGGAAACTCGCCCAGGGTGATAGATGATGTTCTATTACGAGGGGCGAACGGACGTACTGCCCACCAAGGATCGCCAGGCATGGTGGCAGGAGTGGTCCCGACAGACGATCGTGCCCACCACGATGCAGTTCGACCAGGACGGCGATTACCGGGCCGCGTTCCGGTGCATCGACCTGGGTGGTGTCCGGGTTTCCTGGATGAGTTACCAGTCCATGCGCTACCACCGCAGCGCCAAGCTGGTGCGTCAGTCCGATCCGGAGTTCTTCTACCTGGCCGTCAACCTCGCCGGCCGGCTCGGCGTTGCCCTGGCCGACCGGGAGGCCGTGCTCGACGTACGGGAACTCACCCTGTACGACACCTCGCGGCCGATGCACGGCCGGATATCCGACGAGGGGCGGGCCGCGGTGCAGGTGCTGGTCCAGGTGCCCCGAAGCCTGGTGTCACTGCCCGCCAACTCGGTCGACCGGCTCATCGGGGTACGTCTGCCGGGGCGCGCCGGGATGGGTGGCCTGCTCACCGCGTACCTTGTCGGCCTGATCGAGCAGGCGCGGTGCTACCAGCCGGGGGACGCGGTCCGGCTCTCCACGGCCACCGTGGACCTGGCCACCGCGTTGCTGGCGCACCACCTCGATGTCGGCGGACACGTGTCGTCCGAGGCCCATCAACGGGTCCTGCGGTACCGGATCGACAATTTCATCCAGCGACACCTGGGCCACCCCGGGCTTTCGCCCGCGATGATCGCCACCGCGCACGGGATCTCACAGCGGTACCTGTACAAGCTCTTCCACGCAGAGGATCTGACCGTTGCCGCGTGGATCCGCCACTGCCGGCTGGAGCGGTGCTGTCGCGACCTCGCAGATCCCCGCCTGCGTACCCGTCCGATCCACACCATCGCCGCCCGTTGGGGGTTCAGCAGCAATGCCCACTTCACCCGGCTCTTTCGTGCCGTCTACCAGTTGACACCCGGTGAATTCCGGCAGCGGACACTCTCGTCCGGGGAACCGGTGCACGATCAGTCAACGACGGTGCAGCGATCGTCAATGAATTCCTGACTGCCGTTCCGCATGCTCGTTGTCATCGCTCTTTTCCTCATGTCGAAGGAGTTCCAGCATGACAAGGCATGCCCTACGAAAGAGGGCGCTGGCCCTTACCGCCGGTCTGTTGCTGGTCGGTGCCTCGCTGATCGTCGGCAGCAGCCCTGCGGCGGCGAAGCCGGTCGCCGGCCCGCAGCCGGCGGCCGGGACGGTCCAGGTGGAGGAGGTCGGGGAGGGCGGCGTCGGCGCGCTCGGTCTGGCTGCCTGCCCGAGCACGTACGCCTGTTTCTGGGTGCACGACAACTACGCGGGCACCATGGGAAAGGTGGAGGGTAACAACCCGGACTTCAGGGGCCTCTACAACAGTTCCGGCTGCACCAGGTACGCGGGCACCTGGAACGACTGCATCACCTCGATCGCAAACCGAGGGACCCAGTGCACCGTCTATTTCTACAAGGATGCCGGCTATGCCGGCGGCTCCATTGCCCTCGCCAGAAACGACGAGGTAGCGAACATCGGTCTGCACTGGGGCGCGTCGTGGAACGACAGCATCAGCTCCAACCGTTGGTGTATCCGGTAATGAGAAGTCCGGCGCGGACGGCATGTCTCCTGCTGGCCGTGTTGGCCGGGCCGGCCGGTTGCGCCCCGGCGCAGCCGGCCGACCCGGCTCCACCGCCCATCCGTCCGCAGATCTCCACCGACGCCGTCGACCTGGCCACCCGCTCCGGTACCTGGCCGAAGACCGAGCAGATCCTCGAGACCGCCCTCAACCGGTTGACCCACGAGTGCATGGCGGCGCAGGGCTTCGACCACCCGGCCCGCCCGGGCGCCCTGCTCTCCGTACCCGAGGACGAAGCGGCGGTGATCGACCTGCCGCGTCGGCGACGGTACGGATACGAACTGGCCAGCGCCGAACCGGGGCGGGACGGGGCCACCGGGGGACCGCCCGGGGACCCCGCCTACGAACGCCTGGACCGGGTGGAGCGGCAACGTTACGACCTTGCCTTCTTCGGTCCGCCCGGGGACACCGCGACGGTGGACACGCCGGAGGGCCGGCACTACCGGGTCCCGAGACGGGGCTGCGTGGCGCAGAGCCGTCAGGGACTCGTCGGGGACGTCGTCCTCTGGGCCCGCATCACCTACCTACCGGAGGGGATCAACAATCGACTGGCGGCCCAGGTTCCGACGGCGCCGTCCTACGTCTCGGCGATGGCGGTGTGGCGATCGTGCATGTCGGCACGGGGACACCACCACGACACACCGCAGGCGGCCCGGAGGTCGATCAAGGACGAGCTGGTGGCGACCGGGCCGACCGTCGTACTCCGGAAACGCGAGATCGCCGTCGCGGTCGCCGACGGTGAGTGTGCGGCGCGGGCCCATCTGCCCTCGACCGCACTGCGGGTACGGCGGGAGGCGGTGGCGTCCCTGCCAGAGTCCGATCTCCGGGTCCTCGCCGAGTTGACCATCGAGCGCAACGCCGCGCTCGCCCACGCCGAGCGGATCACGAACGGTCGGTGACGACGGTGCTGGATCACGTGCCGGTTTCCAGGCTTGTCGGTGGGGCGGGCTAGAGTCACGTGCTGTGACAGCTTCGACCCCGCGCCTGCTGCTTGTCGACGGCCATTCCCTGGCATACCGGGCATTCTTCGCCCTGCCGGTGGAAAACTTCTCCACCACCACGGGGCAGCCGACCAACGCGGTCTACGGCTTCACCTCCATGCTGATCAACGTGCTGCGCGACGAGCGGCCGACCCACATCGTCGTCGCCTTCGATGTCTCCCGTCGGTCGTTCCGCACCGAGCTCTACCCGGAATACAAGGCGGGTCGCTCGGAGACCCCGGCTGACTTCGCCGGACAGGTGAGCCTGGTCAAGGAGGTCCTCGACGCGCTGCGGATCCCGGTGGTGGAGAAGGTGGGCTACGAGGCCGACGACGTGCTGGCCACCCTGGCCAGCCAGGGGCGGGCCGAGGGCATGGAGGTGCTGATCAGCACCGGTGACCGGGACGCCTTCCAACTGGTCGGGGACCGGATCACCGTGCTCTATCCACGTAAGGGCGTCTCCGACCTGGCCCGGATGGACCCGGTGGCGGTGACCGAGCGCTACGGGGTCGGTCCCGATCGCTACCGCGACCTGGCCGCCCTGGTGGGGGAGGCCAGCGACAACCTGCCGGGGGTGCCCGGCGTCGGCCCCAAGACGGCCGCCAAGTGGATCAACCTGTACGGCGGCGTCGAGGGTGTGGTGGCCCGTGCCGACGAGATCAAGGGCAAGGCCGGTGAGAGCCTGCGTGAGCGGCTGGCCGACGTGATCCGTAACTACGAGATCAACTGCCTGGTCTCCGATCTTGAGCTGCCGCTGCGGGTCGAGGACGCGCGCTGGGCCGGTTGGGACCGGGAAGCGGTGCACCAGGTCTTCGACACGCTCCAGTTCCGGGTGCTGCGGGACCGGCTCTACCAGTACCTCGAGGCGGTGGAACCCGAGGCCGAGGCCGGCTTCGACCTGGTCGGTGAGGTGCTGCGGCCGGGCCAGGTGGCGAACTGGCTGGCCAGCAACACCGCTGCCGACGCGCCGGTCGGTGTGGCGGTCGCCGGCACCTTCGGCCGTGGCACCGGCTCGTTGACCGGTGTGGCGCTGGCCACCGGGAGCGGGACAGCGGGCTGGTTCGACCCGGCCCAGCTCGACCCTGCCGACGAGGCCGCCGTGGCCGCCTGGCTTGCTTCCGCCGATCGGCCGAAGGTCCTGCACGACAGCAAGCCGGCACTGCTGGCCTTCGCCGCCCACGGTTGGGACCTGGCCGGTGTCGTCCGCGACACCGCGCTGGCCGCCTATCTGGCCCGACCCGACCAGCGGTCCTACGACCTGACCGACCTGGCCCTGCGCTACCTGCACCGGGAACTGCGGGTCGACGCGCCGGAGACCGGCCAACTCACCTTCGACGGGTTGGGCAACGACGGCGAGATCGAGCAGAACCTGATGCTGCGGGCCCGGGCCACGCTCGACCTGGCCGACGCCATCGACGCCGAGTTGGCCCACGACGGGCGGGGTGGCGGCGCGCCGCAGCCCGGCGAAGCCGACACCTCGGCCGAGCTGTCGGCCCGCCTGATGAGCGGTGTGGAACTGCCGCTGGTCCGGGTGCTGGCCGGGATGGAGCGGGTCGGCATCGCCGCCGACACCGACTATCTGTCCGAGTTGGAGGCGGACTTCGCCGCCGAGGTGAAGGCAGCCGCCCAGGCGGCCCACCAGGCGGTGGGTCGGGAGTTCAACCTGGGTTCGCCGAAGCAGTTGCAGGAGATCCTCTTCACCGAGCTGGGACTGCCGAAGACCAAGAAGATCAAGACCGGCTACACCACCGACGCCGACGCGTTGCAGTGGCTGTACGCACAACAGCCGCATCCGGTGCTGGCACACCTGCTACGGCACCGGGACGTCGCCCGGCTCAAGTCCACTGTCGACGGACTGCTCAAGTCCATCTCCGACGACGGGCGCATCCACACCACGTTCCACCAGACGGTGGCGGCCACCGGTCGTCTGTCGTCGACCGATCCCAACCTGCAGAACATCCCGATCCGTACGGAGGAGGGGCGGCGGATCCGGCGGGCGTTCATGGTGGGGCAGGGCTACGAGACGCTGCTGACCGCCGACTACAGCCAGATCGAGATGCGGATCATGGCGCACCTCTCCGCCGACGATGCGCTGATCGAGGCGTTCAACTCGGGCCTCGACTTCCATGCCGCCACCGCATCCTCGGTGTTCGCGGTTCCGGTCGCCGAGGTGGGTGCCGACCAGCGGCGCAAGATCAAGGCGATGAACTACGGCCTGGCGTACGGGTTGAGCGCCTTCGGTCTGTCGCAGCAGCTCGGCATCACCGCCGAGGAGGCCCGTGGCCTGATGGAGGAGTACTTCAGCCGGTTCGGCGGAGTCCGTGACTACCTGCGCGAGGTGGTGAAACGGGCCGTGCAGGACGGCTACACCTCCACCATCCTGGGCCGGCGTCGCTATCTGCCCGACCTGGTCAGCGACAACCGGCAACGGCGGGAGATGGCCGAGCGGATGGCCCTCAACGCACCGATCCAGGGCTCGGCCGCGGACATCATCAAGGTGGCCATGCTGCACGTCGACACCGCGTTGCGGGAGTCCGGTCTCCGTTCGCGCATGCTGCTCCAGGTCCACGACGAACTGGTCTTCGAGGTGGCCGAGGGTGAGCGTGAGGTGCTGGAGGCCCTGGTGCGCCAGCAGATGGGTGAGGCGTACCCGCTCTCGGTGCCCCTGGAGGTGTCGGTCGGCGTGGGCCGGGACTGGAACAGCGCCGGCCACTAGCGGCAACCACCGACCGCCCTGGCCACCGCTTCCTGCGGCGCCTCCGATGGGCGGGTGGCCCCGGTAGGGTTTGTGGTGCCCGGGGCATGAGCCCCGGGCACCACCAGTGTCAGACGCCGAACGCGGCGGCGTACCGGATGGTGCCGGCCGGGACCGGACGGGTGCCGTCGAGGGCCACGGCCATCATGTTCTCGTCGGGTACCTCGAAGGGCGCCCGGATGCCGTAGCGGGAGGCGGGGATGAAGCCGAACCGCGGGTAGTAGGCGGCGTGACCCAGGACGACGACGAGGTTCTCTCCCATGGCTCGGGCGGCGTCCAGGGCGGCGCGGATGGCGGCGGAGCCGGCGCCGGTGCGCTGAACCCGGGGCAGTACCGCGCACGGACCGAGGGCGAGGGCGGGAACGCCGTCTACGTGGCAGCGGGTGAGCAGTGCGTGCCCGACCGGAGTGCCGTCATCGGCTGCGGTGACCATGGACAGGCCGTCGATCCACGCCTTCGGGTCGGCGCGCAGGCCGTCGACGATGTCGGCTTCGACAGCGGCGGGAAAGGCGGCGAGGTTGATGTCGCGGATGGCGGCGATGTCGTCGGTGGTCTCGGGGCGGGTGGTCCAGGCGGTCATGGTGGTCCCGTTCTCGGTGGTGGTGTCGGGTGTGTGGTTTCGGGGGCGGAGAGGGTAGGTGGTGTAGTGGTGGTCGGTGCTGGGAACGTGGCCGGACGCGTCTGTGCCGGTCACCGCTGGCGCTCCCGGGGCCGGCCACTGTTCGGATGGACCTCAGCGGACGAAACGGGTAGGCGGCGTGGAGGCTCTCCGTCAGCCGCCGTCGGTAGCTGTCCGGACGGGTGCTGGGGAATCTCGCCGGGCGCGACGTGATGGGGTGCGAAGGCGGGCGGACACGCCTCGTCCCGGCCGTAGTCCGTCAGTGAACACGGCTGGGCATGATGTGAACGGGATTGAGACAACTTAGAGACCCTTGAACAGGGGCCCCGATGAGCATGGAGGGCTGCCTCCCGTGAGCCGTCAAGGCTTCAACGAGGGCAACAGCGTCAGGTCAGACCGGGGCCCGGGACGTGAGGATGGTCCGGCGGGCACTGCCCATGGCAGCGGCCTTTACGGCAGTCATCAACTCACCCCTACTGTTGGTCCCACAGTCGACCCGATCGTCACTGCACCGCCAACCTAGCACGTGCCTCGTCCAACCAGGACACAGCCGCCCGGGCAGAGCAGCGGCGCGCAGTTCCCGGGGCGGGCCGCTTCGCGTAGCCGTACGCGAAACGGGTTGCCGACGGCCGCGATGAAGGACCGGGCACGGGCTCATTTCAGCGGGTCGTGGCCCCAGTTCATCAGTGAGTGACGCCACCTGGTGTGGCTGACGTCACCCCGGGGCCGCTGTGCCATGTGCCGGTGCACGTAGCCGACGACCTTGCGCATGTGTGCGTAGTCGCGGTCGGTCAGCTCGTCCTGTTTCCGGCGGAGCAGACCCACGATCCGTCGGCCCGATTCGTGACCGACCGACTCGCCGCCGCGGGCGGAGTGCTGCCCCGCCGCCTTGGACTCGTCGGTCTCCAGCCATTTCGCCAGCTCACCCGGACTCATGTTGACCGCGTCGCTGAAGTTGTGGCGGATGGTCTGTCGGTCGTCACCCGGTTTCACGTCGCAGCGCCTCCGGTTTGTGTACGGCGTCCCGCCCCTCGTCGGTGCGTACCCGGTACTGCGGTTCGTCCTTCGACGCCGCAACGACCCGCCGAGCGGCCCGGGTCCGCTTCGTGATCTCCTCCTGGACCGTCCCGTGCGCCGTACCGCCGTGACTGCTCCAGCTGACCCGATCCCCTTTGTGCAGCTTCTTCCGCTGGGCCATGCGCTCGTCTACCCCGGGGCGACGGGCGGAAACCGGGCGGCCTGGCCAGCGCAACCTGAGCGGCGTAACCAGCGCAACCTGAGCGGCGTGGCCAGCGGAACCCGGGCCGGTTAGGGCTTGGCGGAGACGAAGATGGCGGTGCCGGGGAAGAGGCGGCCACGCAGTGGGCTCCACTGACCCCAGATCTGCTCATGACCGTCCGGCCACTCCGGCTCCACCACGTCCCGCAGCACGAACCCGGCGCCGACGATCTCCCGTACCCGGTCCCCGAGGGTGCGGTGCTGTTCGACGTACGTGGGCACGCCGCCGGCGTCCTGTTCGACGTACGGTCGGCGGTCGAAGTAGGAGTGCACGGCGGTCAGGCCCGCCTCACCCGGGTCGTCCGGGAAGATCCACCGAATCGGGTGGGTCACCGAGAAGACCCACTGACCGCCCGGTCGCAGCACCCGGAACACCTCCCGCATCACCGCCGCCGAGTCGGCGACGAACGGGATGGCACCGAACGCCGTACACACGGTGTCGAACGCGCCGGTGGCGAACGGCAGCGCCAGGGCGTCGGCCTGGACCAGCGGGACGCGTACCCCCGAGGTCGCCGCCGCCGCGACGGCGTGCCGCAGCATGCCGGCGGACAGGTCCATCGCGACCACCCGGGCATCCTGGGTGGCCAGCCAGCGGGCGGCGGACGCCGCGCCACAACCGAGCTCCAGCACCCGCTGTCCGCTCACGTCGCCGAGCAGCCGGGCCTCGCTCTCCCGGAGCCCCTCCGGGCACCACATGAACTCGACGTCGCCCAGGAACGCGCCGTGTTCGGCCTGGTAGTCGTCGGCGTCCTGGTCCCACCAGCCCCGGGCGGCCCGCCGGCTCTCAGCATCGCCGACCGGTCGCCGGAGGACCTCGGTGGTGGTGTCGCTCTCGTCGGTCACGCGGCAACGCTAGCCGTCGGGAGCGTCGGCGTGTTCACCCGGCGCGCCGGCGGTCACGGGCGGGTCGCGACGGGTCACGGGTGGGTCACGGGGTGGAATTTCCGGTACGAAAAAAGTGTGATGGCTTCAGGTGCGGGGAGGGCTTGCATGCTGTGGTAATGCGCACGGTAAGCTGTTCGATGCGCTCGCGGATCGCGTGCCTCGGCAGGGAGCAGGTCCGCGGTCGCCGGACACACCCAAGATCTTTTTATGGCGATCGTGCGGTGTGCCCGGTGGCGGATCCGCTGGCGCAAACAGGTCACCGCGACACAAACCTGCTGTGACACCCATTCGACCGGAGCAACCGCCCACATGACGAGCAGCATCGAGGCCCCCTCGAGCGCCACCCGAGTCACCGTCGACGACCTCGGCTCTGAGGAAGCTTTCCTCGCCGCAATCGACGAGACCATCAAGTACTTCAACGACGGCGACATTGTCGAAGGCACCGTCGTCAAGGTCGATCGGGACGAGGTCCTACTCGACATCGGCTACAAGACCGAGGGCGTCATTCCCTCGCGCGAGCTGTCGATCAAGCACGATGTGGACCCCGCCGAGGTGGTTTCGGTCGGTGACCACATCGAGGCCCTTGTGCTCCAGAAGGAGGACAAGGAGGGGCGCCTGATCCTCTCGAAGAAGCGCGCACAGTACGAGCGCGCCTGGGGCACCATCGAGAAGATCAAGGACGAGGACGGCGTCGTGCGTGGCTCCGTCATCGAGGTGGTCAAGGGCGGCCTCATCCTCGACATCGGGCTGCGCGGCTTCCTGCCCGCGTCGCTGGTCGAGATGCGTCGTGTCCGGGACCTTCAGCCCTACGTGGGCCGCGAGCTCGAAGCCAAGATCATCGAGCTGGACAAGAACCGCAACAACGTGGTTCTGTCCCGCCGGGCGTGGCTGGAGCAGACGCAGTCCGAGGTCCGCACCGAGTTCCTCAACAAGCTCCAGAAGGGCCAGGTCCGCAAGGGCGTCGTGTCCTCGATCGTCAACTTCGGCGCCTTCGTCGACCTGGGCGGCGTGGACGGTCTGGTGCACGTCTCCGAGCTGTCCTGGAAGCACATCGACCACCCGTCCGAGGTTGTCGAGGTCGGCCAGGAGGTCGAGGTCGAGGTCCTGGACGTCGACCTGGACCGCGAGCGGGTCTCGCTGTCGCTGAAGGCGACCCAGGAGGACCCGTGGCGTCAGTTCGCCCGTACCCACGCGATCCAGCAGATCGTGCCGGGTAAGGTCACCAAGCTGGTCCCGTTCGGTGCGTTCGTCCGCGTGGACGACGGCATCGAGGGCCTGGTGCACATCTCCGAGCTGGCCGAGCGCCACGTGGAGATCCCGGAGCAGGTCGTCCAGGTCGGTTCGGACGTCATGGTCAAGGTCATCGACATCGACCTCGAGCGTCGGCGGATCTCGCTGTCGCTCAAGCAGGCCAACGAGGGCTTCGTCGAGGGCGAGGAGCACTTCGACCCGACCCTCTACGGCATGGCCGCGACCTACGACAACGAGGGCAACTACATTTACCCGGAGGGCTTCGACCCGGAGACCGGGGAGTGGCTCGAGGGCTTCGAGAAGCAGCGGGAGACCTGGGAGCAGCAGTACGCCGAGGCGCGCAACCGCTGGGAGGCCCACACCAAGCAGGTGCAGACCTCTCGGGCCGCCGACGCCGAGGCCGCTGCCAACCCGGCTCCGGCCGCTGGCGCCGCCGGTGGCGGGGCGACCTCGACGACCCCGGCCCCGGCCCGTCAGGCCGAGGAGCCGGCCGGCACCCTGGCCACCGACGAGGCTCTCGCCGCGCTGCGCGAGAAGCTTGCCGGCGGCAAGTAAGTCGATACACGGCTCAGGCCCGTCCCGCGATCCGGTTCGCCGGTCGCGGGGCGGGCCTCCGTCGTTCCGGCACCTTCCGCCCCTTCACGTCGAGGCGTCCCTGAGGGCGTCGGGGGCAGATTCCCAAGATCAGGGAGACTGAGCGCCGACCCGCCGACGACACGCACCACGTACTCCCGATCACCGGGATCTTGGCGGGATGGGGGGTGACCAGGTTGACTGGGCAGGTGCTGATGATCGGACTTACCGGTGGGATCGGATCAGGCAAGAGCGTCGCCGCCCGACGGCTGGCCGAACTCGGGGCGGTGATCGTCGACTCCGATCGGATCGCCCGCGAGGTGGTCGCCCCGGGGACGGACGGACTACGCGAGATCGTCGCCGTCTTCGGAGACCGGGTGCTCGACGCCGACGGGGCCCTGGACCGGCCGGCCCTCGCTGCGGTCGTCTTCGGTGACGATGCGGCCCGCGCTCGGCTGGAGGCGATCACGCACCCCCGCGTACGCGCCCGGTCGGCGCAACTCGTCGCCGAGGCACCCGCCGACGCCATCGTGGTCAACGACGTGCCGCTGCTGGTGGAGGTGGGACTCGCGGCCACGTACCACCTGGTGATCGTGGTGGAGGCGGAGTTGTCGACCCGGGCCGCCCGGCTGGTCCGGGACCGGGCGATGACACCGGAGCAGGCGGATCAGCGGATCCGTGCGCAGACCAGCGACGAGCGGCGGCGGGCAGCTGCCGATGTCGTGTTGCGCAACGACGGGGAACTCTCCGACCTGCATGTCGCGATCGACCTGTTGTGGCGGGACCGCCTGGTGCCGTACGAGCGCAACCTGCGGCAGCGACGGGCGGTACGTACCGATGGACTGCCGTCCGTGCCGGCGGACCCGACCTGGCCGGTGCAGTTCGCCCGGCTGGCGGCCCGGATCCGGCATGTGTTGGCGCCTGCCGAGCCGTTGATCGAGCACATCGGGCCGACTGCCGTACCCGACCGGCCGGCACCGGACGTCATCGACGTCCAGATAGCCGTGGACGGGCTGGTGGACCAGGGGGACCAGCAGGCCAGGGAGCGGGTGGCCGAGAGTCTGGCCAGAGCCGGGTTTCCCCGCGTGACCGACGGCGACCAGTGGCGGCACGGCAGTGCCGACCCGGCCCGGCCGGTCAACCTGTATCTACGGACGACCACCTCGGCCGCCTGGCAGCAGGCGCTGTTGAGCGGTGACCAGGGCTGATCCGAGCCGGCCGGGCCGACCGCCGAACGGGTAGGGCTGGGCCGCCGAACGGGCAGGGCTGGGCCGTGGCCGGCTCGTTCCGACCAGCGGGCGATGGACCGTAGGCTCCCGCCTCGCCCGTGTGGGCTTCAGGCGGTTGGTACGGACGCCAGGTACGGCGGGGAACCGGGCACGAGATCGAGCTGGGCGAACGCTCCGATCCGGGTACGCAGTTCCAGCCGCCGCAGGACACCGGAGCGGTCGACCCAGTAGCGCAGACGGGCCTGTCCCGGGGACGTACCGGCCTCGGCCGACCTCGGAATCTCGAAGACCGTCACCTGTCGACCGGCGAGGTCGTCCGTACGGAGCCAGACCGCCGGGCCCCTCCGATCGGAGCCGGGCCAGCCCTCGTCACCCCGACGGCTGCCGCCCCGACCGGTGTTGCCCCGACCGGTGTTGCCCACCGACAGCACCTCGTTGACCAGCAGGTCCAGGTCGAGACCGCCGTACGCGTCGGCCCGCCGCAACCAGTCCTGCTGAGTCCAGTTGCGTTCGTCGGGCGGAGGCACCGGTGGCATGGCACCGTCCCGGCGGGGGGTCCGCCCCGACGGGTTCGCGGGTGCGGTCCTTGTGGCGACGCCGTCCGTGTCAGCCCGGAGCAGGACCGTGCCGGCGGTTCGGTCGAGGTCCCGGACGGCCAGATAGGCCACTTTCTGATACCAGTTCACCCAGCCGCCAGCCCGCAGATTGGGGCCGGGAAGGTCGTCGGTCGGCACGGTGGGTACCGCGAGGCTGATTCGGGCACCGCCCCGGGCCCGGGTGGCCTCACGCATGGAGGACAGCAGGTCGGTCTCGCTTCCGTCGACCGGTCGAGGACGTACCGGGCGTCCACCGAGGGCGTCGATGGCCACCGGTTCCGGTGCCGGCCCGGTCCGGTCGAGGTGGATCTGGACCGGCACGTCGTCGGCCACCACCGCTGCCAGCCGGCGTAGGCGGGCCTGTTCGTCGATCCAGTAGCGGATCGAGCCGGTGCTGGCGACCGGTTTGTCGGCTGTCGCCGATGTCGCAGCCGTACCCGGCCGGGTGGAACCGGGCGGTGCCGACGCCGTGGCGCCGGCCGGAACCGGGCTGGCCGGGGCGGTGCCGGACACCGGGGTGCCGGCGGTCACCGATGGTCGGGTCGCGCCGGGACGCAGCACGTCCGTGTCGACCCCGTCGACGGTCTCCCGGCCCAACCAGCGGGTTCCGTCGGTCCTGAGCGGACCGACCGGGTCCGGCCGGTCGGTGGTGAGGGCGAGGAGCAGTTCGACGAGGGAGTCCACCGGTGCCGGTCGGAGGCCTCCGGCGGCCATCCGCCGTACCCGCCACCCGTCCGGTGGCGGTGACGTCGGCGGCATCTCGTTGATCGTTGCGGTGGGGCCGGCTGGCGTCGGGGCAGGTCGGCTGGCCAGCACACCCGGGGCGGCCTGGAGCAGCCCCGGCTGGATGCCCGGACCGCTGCCGTCCACCGTCAGGTAGATCAGCCCCCGTCCCCAGTCCACCCAGCCGGCCAACCGGGCGGAGACCGCGCTGTCCGGTGCCCCAAGATCGGCGCGGAGACGTACGACACCGTCACGACGGTTGGTGACGCGCATGGCGGCCAGCCGCTCGGCTTCCGGTGCGGACAGTGCCCGCGAGGTGTCCGCTCGCCCGGCCTGTGGCCAGGTGGCCAGGACCACACCGAGGCCGGCACCCGAGACGGCGGCGACGCAGCCGAGTGCCAGCAGCACGATCAGCCGCCGGCGGCTGGAGGTCGTGGGTGAGATGTTCACGCGTAGATGAACGTCGGACCAGGCCGTACGGTGACGTTCCACGCGTGCCGTGGCGGGTTGCGGCCCCGACGTCCGTGGCGGGTTGCGGCCCCGACGCCGTGACGGAACGGTTCGACGCCTGCCGGGCAGGTCGACGCCGTGCCGGAGCAGCCGGCCGGACCGGCGTACCCGGCGGTGACCGATGGCGCAGTGCGTGGAAAGGGGGGCGGGGCGCGGGATCGGAGGACGGCAGAAGGGCGCTCGCGGCGGCCGGTCTGCGCCTCCGCGCGACCGCGTCGGGTGCGCTCGCCGACCCAGGCCGGGGCTGCAACCACTGCGCCGGTGGGGCCCGCCGGTATGGAGGTCCGGCCGCCTATCCGGACGGCCGCCGCGAGCGGCCTACCCTAGAACCGTAGCGCGGTGATCTTTACCACACAATGAGCATATCGAAGCCGGTCGTGTACCCACCGTCTCCGTGACCAGGCAGTCACCGTCTCCGTGACCAGGTGTCACACCCCGAGCGTACGGTTGGTGGCATGGCGCTCGACATTCCACGGCTCGACGGCCGGTTCCAGGTCGTCAGCGATTACCAGCCCGCAGGTGACCAGCCCACAGCCATCGCTGAGCTGGAGCGACGGGTGCGCCGTGGCGACCGTCACACGGTGCTGCTCGGCGCCACCGGCACGGGCAAGAGCGCGACCACCGCCTGGCTGGTGGAGCGGCTCCAACGACCGACGCTGGTGCTGGCACCCAACAAGACCCTCTGCGCGCAGCTGGCGAAGGAGTTCAGCGAGCTGCTTCCCAACAACGCGGTGGAGTACTTCGTCTCCTACTACGACTACTACCAACCCGAGGCCTACATCCCGCAGACCGACACCTACATCGAGAAGGACTCCTCGATCAACGAGGAGGTCGAGCGGCTGCGGCATTCGGCGACCATGTCGCTGCTGACCCGTCGGGACGTGGTCGTGGTGGCGACGGTGTCGGCGATCTACGGGCTGGGCACCCCGGACGAGTACCTCGAGCGGGCGGTACGGGTCAAGGTCGGTCAGGAGATCGAGCGGGACAAGCTGCTGCGCCGTCTGGTCGACATCCAGTACACCCGCAACGACGTGGCCTTCAACCGGGGCACCTTCCGGGTCCGTGGTGACACGCTGGAGATCATCCCGGCGTACGAGGAACTGGCACTGCGGATCGAGTTCTTCGGTGACGAGGTGGAGAGGCTCTACTACCTGCACCCGCTTACCGGGGAGGTGGTCCGGGAGGTCGACCATCTGTTGATCTTCCCCGCGACCCACTACGCGGCCGGTCCGGAACGGATGGAACGGGCGATCAACGGCATCGAAGCGGAGTTGGCCGAGCGGCTGGCCGAGTTGGAGCGGCAGGGCAAGCTGCTGGAGGCGCAGCGGTTGCGGATGCGCACCACCTATGACATCGAGATGATGCGGCAGGTGGGCTTCTGTTCCGGCATCGAGAACTACTCGATGCACATCGACGGGCGGCAGCCGGGCAGCCCACCGCACTGTCTGCTCGACTACTTCCCGGACGACTTCCTCACCGTGGTCGACGAGTCGCACGTGACGATCCCGCAGATCGGCGGCATGTTCGAGGGGGATGCCTCCCGTAAGCGCATGTTGATCGACCACGGGTTCCGGCTGCCCAGCGCCGCCGACAACCGGCCACTGCGGTTCGACGAGTTCCTGGAACGGGTCGGCCAGATGGTGTTCCTGTCGGCGACGCCCGGCACCTGGGAACAGGATCAGGCCGGCGGCGAGTTCGTCGAGCAGGTCATCCGGCCGACCGGTCTGATCGACCCGGAGGTGATCGTCAAGCCCACCAAGGGGCAGATCGACGATTTGATGCACGAGATCAAGCTGCGTACCGAGCGGGACGAGCGGGTGCTGGTCACCACGTTGACCAAGAAGATGGCCGAGGATCTCTCCGACTACCTGCTGGAACACGGCATCCGCGTGCGTTACCTGCACTCAGAGGTCGACACGCTGCGCCGGGTGGAGCTGCTGCGTGAGCTGCGTAAGGGTGACTACGACGTACTGGTCGGCATCAACCTGCTACGGGAGGGCCTTGACCTGCCCGAGGTGTCGCTGGTCGCGATCCTCGACGCCGACAAGGAGGGGTTCCTGCGCAGCGGTCGGTCGCTGATCCAGACCATCGGCCGGGCCGCCCGTAACGTGTCGGGCCAGGTGCACATGTACGCCGACAAGATGACACCCTCGATGCGGGACGCGATCGACGAGACCAACCGGCGGCGGGCCAAGCAGGTCGCGCACAACGAGGCCAACGGGATCAGTCCCGAGCCGCTGCGGAAGAAGATCCACGACATCCTGGACGACATCTACCGTGAGGCGGAGGACACCGAGGGAACCCGGGTCGGTGGGGCCGTACGCCAGCTGTCCCGAGGCAAGGCACCGGTCGCGGAGACGCGCAGCCGGGGTCGGGCCGGGGCGACACCTTCCCGCGAAGGGATGGCCCGCGCCGACCTGGCCAAGCTCATTCAGGAGCTCAGCGACCAGATGCTGGCTGCGGCCCGCGAGTTGCAGTTCGAGTTGGCCGCCCGGATCCGTGACGAGGTGGCCGAGTTGAAGAAGGAGTTGCGGGGGATGGACGCGGCCGGCGTGAAATGACCGCGGGCGACCATCGCGCCCGAGAGCCGACGGGCAACCGCTGGTCGTTCGGTACCTACCGTGCGTGATCTGGTGTTCGGAAGGGCCGCTTCCTCGACGAAAAACGAGAAGAGGCCACCCTTCCTTTCGCCTGGGCAGCCGGCGGTGGAGACGAAGTTGAGTTGGCGGGCGTTGATCGGTGACGACCTGGCCGAGGTGTCCAAACTGGCCGACCGATGCCTGGCGGTCGACGGTGGGTTGCCACTGGTGACCACGCCGGCCTTCCTCGGTCGCCGGTTCGCCGCCGAGCGCGGCTTCGCGGGCTGCCATCGATACCGAGGGCACGCTGGTCGGCGCCGCTGCGGTCCGCCCACAGGAAGCCAACGACTGGGCTTCGCCACGATCGGCCGCCGGGCGAGGTTGGAGCCGGCCGGGTAGGCGCGGGGAGGTGTCGTTGCTCCCTGTTACGGTGTCGGCCACTCGTCGCCGTAACAGGGAGACCCGCCATGACCATCGGCAAACACGTCACCCAGTTCGCCGGACTGCCCTGCTTCCCGTTCGAAGAGGGGGAGCCGCTGCCCGCCGACGACCATCCACCGATTGCCTGGCGGGTCGAGTCGTGGGAGGAGGACATGGGGGATTGGGAGGAAGGTCGTCCGTCGCCGACCTTCCGGCAGGAGTTCGAGAGCTTTCTCGACACCGTCGACCCGGCCACGGTCACCGCGCTGGTCATCGGATCGTGGGGCTACGCCGCCTTCAACATCGCACCGATCGAGCAGCTCTGCGCGGCGGCGTCCCGCCTGACCAACCTGCGGGCGTTGTTCCTCGGCGACATCACCTACGAGGAGTGTGAGATCTCCTGGATCAAGCAGGGTGACCTGACCCCGTTGCTGGCGGCGTATCCGGACCTGGAGGTGTTGCGGGTGCGGGGTACGGACGGACTTGAGCTGACCCCGGTGCGGCACACCGCCCTGCGGGAGTTGGCGTTCGAGTCCGGTGGTCTGCCGGCGACGGTGGTCCGGGCGGTCGGCGAGTGCGACCTGCCGGCCCTGGAGCACCTGGAGTTGTGGCTCGGCAGTTCCTACTACCAGGGCGATGCCACCGTGGCGGACCTGGCCCCGATCCTTGCCGGCACCCGGTTGCCCGCGCTGCGCCATCTCGGGCTACGCGACGCGGAGATCACTGACGAGATAGCGGCCGAACTGGGCACCGCGCCGGTGGTTGCCCGGCTCGACACGTTGGACCTGTCCATGGGTGCCCTGGGGGACGAGGGAGTGGCGGCGTTGCTGGCCGGGCAGCCGTTGACCCACCTGCGTCGGCTCGACCTGCATCACCACTTCGTCGGTGAGGAGTCTGCTGCCCGGCTCACCGCCGCGTTGCCCAATGTGGAGGTCGACCTGTCCGACCCGCAGCAGCCCGACGGGGACGGCGATCGGTACGTGGCCGTCAGCGAGTGAGCCGTGTCGGACCGGCCTGCTACGGTCACTGCCGCCCGTACCCCTGATCACAGCACCGGGAAGTCACACGATGACCATCTACCAGCACATCACCGAGTTCGCCGGCCTGCCCGTCGTCAACTTCGAGCCGGCGATGGAGCTACCGGCCGACCCGACTGCGGTGGCCTGGCGGATCGCGACCGGGTACGACAGCGACGAGGTGTTCCCCAAACTCGTCGAACTGTTCCTGGCCGCGGTCGACCCGGCCGCTGTCCGGGCCCTGGTCGTCGGTTCGTGGGACGACCCCTTCGACACGCCCCCGCCGGTCGACCTGTTGGTCAGCCTCGCTCCTCGACTGACCAACCTTCGGGCGTTGTTCCTCGGCGAGATGACGTTCGAGGAGTGTGAGATCTCCTGGATCCAGCAGGGTGACGTCACCGCGCTGTTGACGGCGTACCCGGCCCTGGAGGTGTTGCGGGTGCGGGGGGCGGAGGAGTTGGTGCTGACCTCGGTGCGGCACACGGCGCTGCGGGAGTTGGCGTTCGAGTCCGGTGGTCTGCCCGGCACGGTGGTCCGGGCGGTCGGTGAGTGTGACCTGCCCGCGCTGAGGCACCTCGAACTGTGGCTCGGCAGCCCCAACTATCGGGGCGATGCCACGATTGACGACCTCGCCCCGATTCTGGCCGGCACCCGGCTGCCGGCGCTGCGCTACCTCGGGCTGCGGGACGCGCAGATCGCCGACGAGGTGGCCGCTGCGGTGGCCGTCGCGCCC
Organism: Micromonospora sonneratiae; assembly: GCF_042679305.1. Classification (NCBI taxonomy): domain Bacteria; kingdom Bacillati; phylum Actinomycetota; class Actinomycetes; order Micromonosporales; family Micromonosporaceae; genus Micromonospora; species Micromonospora sonneratiae. Next base: position 63,720 of record NZ_JBHTMP010000018.1, read on the forward strand.
GTGGTGGCCCGACTGGAGACGCTCGACCTGTCGCTGGGCACCCTGGGTGACGAGGGTGCGGCGGCGTTGTTGGCCGGGCAGCCGTTGACCCACCTGCGTCGGCTCGACCTGCACCACCATTTCGTCGACCGGGAGCTGGCCGACCGGCTGACCGCCGAACTGGTGGGTGTCGACGTCGACCTGTCCGACCCGCAGCAGCCCGACGAGGACGGCGATCGCTACGTGGCCGTCAGCGAGTAACCCGTGTCGGACCACCAGGTTTCCGCCGCCCGTACCCCGCCACCGCCGCTGGTGGTGGTCGGGAACCCGGACAACCGGCGGGTCACCCTGTTCCTTGCCGCCGCCGCCCAGGTGGGACTGGCGGTCGAGGTCCTACCCTGGCGTCGGCTGGCCGCCGGCCCGGTCGACCTGCCGGCCGGTGCCGTCGTACGCGTCGACTCGCCCGGCGAGGACGCCGAGGTGGACCGGCTGCTGCGCGGTGCCGACCGGCCGGCCGAACACGGCGAGATCGTCGGACTGGCGGACTGGTACGCCGGTCTGCGGGCTGCCCTGGCCCGCCTCAGCCACGCGGCGCACGCCGCCGGGGCGACCCTGCTCAACGACCCGGCCGACATCGCGGTCATGTTCGACAAGCGCAGTTGTCACGCGAGGTTGGCCGAGGCCGGGGTGCCCGTACCGCCGGCGTTGCCGGCACCCGTGCGTGACTACGGGGAGTTGCGATCCGCACTGCGGGAGGCGGGATGGTCCCAGGTCTTCGTCAAGACCGCGCACGGGTCCTCGGCCTCCGGGGTGCTGGCACTGCGTATCAACCCGGGCCAGTCGTCGTCGGCGACCGAACCCCGGGGGACCACGACCGGGGCGACCACGACGCGGGTGGCGGCGACCACCTCGGTGGAGCTGACCGGCGACGGGCGGCTGTTCAACTCGCTGCGGGTACGGACCTACCGCGACGAGCGGGACATCGCCACCATTGTGGACCGACTCGCCCCGGACGGGCTGCACGTCGAACGCTGGTTCCCCAAGGCGGGACTCGACGGGCGAGTGATCGACCTGCGGGTGCTCGTGGTCGCCGGCGAGCCCGGTCACGTGGTGGTCCGGGCCGGGCGGGGCCCATTGACAAACCTGCACCTGGGCAACGCCCGGGGCGATCTCGCCGCCGTACGCGCCCGGTTGGGTGAGTCCGGCTACGCCGCCGTACTGCGTACCTGCGTGCAGGCCGCCTCCTGCTTCCCCGGTAGCCTGCACGCCGGGGTCGACCTGCTCGTCGGCACCGACTGGAAACGTCATAAAGTGGCCGAGGTGAATGCCTTCGGTGACCTGCTGCCCAACCTGACGGACAGTGCGGGCCGGGACACCTACACCGCCGAGTTGGTCGCCCTGCGCACCGGCCGGTTCGACCGGTGGCGGACGAGTTGCCCTGCTGGGAGGGACGCGTGAAGGATCTGATCGGCAGCCACGATCTGCTCTTCGTCACCCTCGACACGTTGCGCTACGACGTGGCCGCTGAACTGGCCGCCGCCGGGCGTACACCGAACCTGGCCCGTGCCCTGCCCGGCGGGACCTGGGAGCGCCGGCACAGCCCGGCGAGCTTCACCTACGCCGCCCACCAGGCGTTCTTCGCCGGCTTCCTGCCGACCCCGCCCGGCCCGGGACCGCACCCCCGGCTGTTCGCGGCGGCCTTCCCCGGCAGCGAGAGCACCACCGAGGACACCTGGGTCTTCGAGGCACCGGATGTGGTGACCGCCCTGGCCGGTGCCGGCTACCACACCATCTGCGTGGGTGGGGTGGGCTTCTTCAACCCGAACTCACCGCTGGGGGCCGTACTGCCCGGGTTGTTCGCCGAGGCCCACTGGGAGCCGGGTTTCGGGGTGACGGCCCCGAACTGCTTCGAGGCGCAGCTCGACCGTGTCGCCACGGTGGTGCCGGCGGTCCCGGACGGCCAACCGCTGTTCCTGTTCGTCAACGTCGCCGCGATGCACCAGCCGAACCGGCACTACCTGCCCGGCGCGGAACGGGACAGCCGGGACAGCCACGCCGCCGCACTGGAGTACGTCGACCGGCACATCGGCCGGCTGTTCGCGTTGGTCACCGCCCGTTCCCGGCCCTGTCTGGTGGTGCTCTGCGCCGACCATGGCACCGCGTACGGGGAGGACGGCCACACCGGACACCGGTTCGGTCATGAGGTGGTGTGGACGGTGCCGTACGCGCAGTTCGTGCTGACGCCGGGGGAGTGGGGCAAGCCGGGGGACTGGGAGTGAGTTGATGGACGCCTTGGCTGGTTCGCCCTACCAGGGCTATCTCTATGCATATCCGCACAAGACGGCGTACCGGCCGTTGGCGCCACGTCCGGCACTGCGTGACGTGTGGGCCGCGGAACGTACCGACGCGCTCTTTCTCTACCTGCACCTGCCGTTCTGCGAGATGCGGTGCGGATTCTGCAACCTGTTCACCCGGGCCAATCCGCCGGCCGAGCAGGTGAGTGCCTATCTCGACCAGTTGGGCCGGCAGGCGGCACGGGTGCGGGACGCGCTGCCGGTCGGTACCGACTTCGCCCGGGTCGCCGTCGGGGGTGGCACACCGACGTACCTGACCGCCGCCGAGCTGTCCACGCTGTTCGACCTGGTGGCGGGGTTCGGGGCTCGGCTGGGGGCGGTGCCGATGGCGGTGGAGACCTCACCGGCGACCGCCACCAGCGACCGGATCGGGGTACTGGCCGAGCGGGGTACGACCCGGGTCAGCATCGGTGTGCAGAGCTTTCTCGACACCGAGGCGCGGGCGGCCGGTCGCCCGCAGCGTCGAGCGGAGGTGGACCGGGCCCTGGCCACCATCCGTGGGCACGCGATTCCGGAGCTGAACATCGACCTGATCTACGGCATCGGCGGCCAGACCGCACAGACCTGGGCCGGGTCGCTGGCGGCGGCCCTGTCGTGGCAGCCGGAGGAACTGTTCCTCTATCCGCTCTATGTACGACCGCTGACCGGGCTGGGGCGCCGGGGCCCGCTGCTGAACCTGGCGGACCGGTCCGTCCCGGACGAGCCCGACCGGGGCGCTGGTGAGCAGCCCGACCGGGCGTGGGACGAACAGCGGCTGGCGCTCTACCGCCAGGGCCGGGACACGCTACGGGCGGCCGGCTACCGCCAGCTGTCGATGCGCCACTTCCGCCGTGCGGACCTGCCCGACCTGGACGGCCCCGGTTACTGCTGCCAGGAGGACGGCATGGTCGGGCTCGGCTGCGGCGCCCGCTCCTACACCGCCGACCTGCACTACTCGTTCGACTACGCGGTCGGCGTCGGGCAGGTACGGGCGATCATCGACGACTATCTGCGCCGCCCCGCCGAGGACTTCGACGTGGCCGAGGTCGGCTTCCGACTCGATGCCGTGGAACAGCGCCGACGCTGGCTGGTGAAGTCGTTGCTCCGGGTCGAGGGCTTCGCCTCGGCGGCGTACCGGGACCGGTTCGGCAGCGCCGTCCACGACGACTTCCCGACCCTGGACACGCTGGCCGACCGAGGATGGCTGACTGCCGGCGCCGAGCGGATCGCACTCACCGACGCGGGGGTGGAGCGGTCCGACGCCATCGGTCCATGGTTGGTTTCCGGACCGGTACGCGCGGCGATGGCGGACTATGCGCTCCGGTGAGTCGTCCGCGACGGCCCGGAGGTCCGGCCCGACGAATCTGTCCATTCTCTACCGGGGGCCACTGGCCAGCTGCAACTACGACTGCGGCTACTGCCCGTTCGCCAAACGTCGGGACAGCCGTACGGAGTTGCGGGCAGACCGGGCGGCGCTGGAACGGTTCGTCGACTGGGTGGTCCGCAACCCGGACGGTGACCGGCTGTCGGTGTTGTTCACGCCGTGGGGGGAGGGGCTGACCCGGTCGTGGTACCGGAGCGCCCTGGTGACGCTCTCCCGGCTCGACCACGTCGACCGGGTGGCGATCCAGACGAATCTCGCCTGTCGGCTGGACTGGCTGGCCGACGCCGACCGCCGGGCCGTGGCGCTCTGGGCGACGTACCACCCCGATCAGGTGGCACGCGCCACGTTCCTGCGCCGGTGCGCGATCCTGCGGGAGCTGGGCGTACGGTTCTCCGTCGGGGTGGTCGGCCTGCCGGATCACCTCGACGAGGCCCGAGCCCTGCGGGCCGCCCTGCCCGACGAGGTCTATCTGTGGGTCAACGCGGCTGAGGGGCACCGTTACAGCAGCGCCGCCGAGGCCGAGTGGACGGCGATCGACCCGTTGTTCGGTTACAGCGTCCGGCCGCACCGCTCCGGTGGGCAGGGGTGTCGTACCGGTGACACGGTCGTTTCCGTACGCGGTGACGGCACCGTACAACGCTGTCACTTCGTTGCCGAACCTCTGGGCAACCTGTACGACGGCTCGTACCGGGCCGCGCTCGGTCCCCGCCCGTGCCCGGTGCCGATATGCGACTGTCATATTGGCTACGTCCATCTGAGGACGCTGCCGCTGTACGACGTCTTCGCCGGCGGGGTGTTGGAACGGATTCCGGCCGACTGGTCGTCGAGCGATCCGGGTTGGGGCGTGCCCGTCCGGGTGTTGCGCGGAACGGTTCAGTAACCCGACCGTAGCGACGCGGATCTGCCGGGCCGCCGCCCGGACCCGGCAGCCCCGAACCCGCCGGGTCCGGCGGGATCGGGGAACCGATGCGCGTCAGCACCGATGGTTCCCGAGTCACGACGGGCCGGCGGAGAGGCTAGCGCGGGGGTACGACATTGTCGCCCCGTCGTCAGCGGACAGCCGGGTCTGCGAACGGTGTGCCCGGGGCGACCGTTGCAGCCGGCCGATGCCTGTTGGTGCCTGTTCGACCAGGTCAGCCGGCCTTGGGAGGGCCCAGGGGCGGTACGGCGAAGGCTCAGACCGGTACGTCGGTGAAGTGCTCGACCACCGGCGGTGTGGCGAAGTAGGGGCCGATCAGGCTGCGCCAGGTGGTGAATCGCTCGGTTGCCCGGAAGTTCTCCTCGTGGGCGGCGACCGAGTCCCATTCGACGATCAGCACGAACCGGGACGGCGACTCGATGCCCCGGGTCATCCGGACCGACCGGCAGCCGGGCGTTCCGGCGAGTACGGCATGTCCCTTGGCGTACGCCGAAGCGAAATCGTCCTCCTGGCCGGGAACCACGTCGATGAGCGCGACCTCAAGCACCATGCCGGGAGCCTCGCATGGCGATCCGGGCGGTCGACGATCGGGGTTCCCGCAATACCCCTAGCCTCCTAGGAAGCGCTGTCGGCTGTGTGGTGCGTCACCGAACCCCCAATGGTGATGTGCGAAAACGGGCTCGGATGGTGAACAATGGCGGCCGAGGAGGGGAGTATTCCCTCGCACGACGTCGTCAACACGGTTCGCGGCCAGCACACCAAGCCGGCCAAGACCCGGCGTCGTTGGTTGCCGTGCCAGGGGTACACCCTGGTCCGGTGGCGGAAGAGACCTCCGACAGTCACCCCTTTTGGCGTCCCCGGCACGTACTGCTCTGCTGCGTCCGTGTCTGCGATGTCATGTGTCTGCCGGAGGCGTAGTTGAACGTGTCTATCTGGGTGTGGGTGGGAACTCTCGTCGTACTGACGGCGGTCCTGCTTTTCGATCTCCTGATCATCGGCCGTCGGCCGCACGAGCCCAGCATCAAGGAATCGAGCCTCTGGGTCGCCTTCTACGTCGGCCTCGCCCTGATCTTCGGAGTCGGCATCTGGCTGACCTCCGGGGCGACCATGGCCGGCGAGTTCTACGCCGGTTGGCTCACCGAGTACAGCCTCTCGGTGGACAACCTCTTCGTCTTCGTGATTATCATGGCCCGGTTCGCGGTACCTCGGGCCTACCAGCAGAAGGTGCTGCTCATCGGCATCGTGCTGGCGCTGGTCATGCGCGGTGGGTTCATCGCTGCCGGTGCTGCGTTGATCTCCCAGTTCTCCTGGGTCTTCTACATCTTCGGCGCGTTCCTGGTGTACACGGCGATCAACTTCCTGCGTCAGGGTGAGCAGGAAGAGGAGGACTTCAAGGAGAACCTGCTCATCCGGTGGAGCCGGCGGGCGCTTCCGCTGTCGCGTACGTTCGACGGTGCCCGGATGACCACGCGGGAGAACGGACGTCGGATGTTCACCCCGATGCTGGTCGTGATGATCGCCATCGGTACGACGGACCTCATCTTCGCCCTTGACTCCATCCCGGCGATCTTCGGCATCACCTCGGAGCCGTACCTGGTCTTCACCGCCAACGTCTTCGCCCTGATGGGGCTGCGGCAGCTCTACTTCCTGCTCGGTGGTCTGCTCGACCGGCTGGTCTACCTCAACATCGGGCTCGCGGTGGTGCTCGGCTTCATCGGCGTCAAGCTGGTGCTGGAGGCGCTCGCCGACAACAACCTGCCGTTCATCAACGGTGGCGAGCATGTCTCGTGGGCGCCGCACGTCCCGATCGGTGTCTCCCTCAGCGTCATTCTCGGGTCGCTGGCGGTCGCGACCGTGGCCAGCCTGATCAAGTCGTCCCGGGACCGGCGGCGGGAGATCGCTGCTGCGGCCAAACGGTGAACGGACCCGCCTCCGGGCGGTGACAGACGTCGGCGGCCACGTGGCCGCCGACGTCTGTGCGAGAACACCATCGCGGCTGGTTCGCGGTCAGATGCGACGGGCTTCGACCAGGGTCGCCATCCGATCCTCGGACAGCACCTCCTCCACTACCCCCCGATGCTGGTAGCAGGCGTGCAGCATGCGCCGCTGGCCGCCGTCCTCCGGCACGGCGGTGACGATCCCGACGTGGTGGATGCGTTTCCCGGGCCGGGCGAAGAAGTACAGGTCGCCCGGCCGTTCCGTGCCGAGGGGCAGGTCCGTGGTGGTCCCGGCCTGCTCGTGGGCGTCGCGGGACAGCCGTACGCCGAGCCGCCGCCAGGTCAGGTTGACCAGGCCGGAGCAGTCGATGCCGTACGGTGACAGGCCGCCCCAGACGTAGGCGACCCCGGTCAGTCGGCGGGCGACAGCCAGCGCCTCGTCGGCGGTGGGCGGCCGGGTCGGCAGCGACGTGACGTGCTCCTCCCGAACCCAGAGCGGTTCCCGGTGTCCTGGCACCCGCACCGGGTGCCAGCCGGCCTCGGCGGGCCCGGCGGAGGTGAGCCGGGTGCCCAGGACGACGTCGGTCAGCCGGACCTCGCCGCCGGCGGTGACGTGCAGGCCGGTACTGGCGGTGTCGACGACCAACCGCTCACCTGATCCGGCGGCATCCTGGTCGGCGGTGTCCGAGCCGGTCGGGCCGGGTTCGTGGACGGCCAACTGCCGGGTCGGTAGCCAGCCCGGGTAGCCACGTGCGTCGAGCGTGGAGGCCGGCTGCTCGACGGCTATCACCCTGGCCCAGCCGTCGGGTCGGATCTCCTCCACGAGGACCCGGTCACCGAGTAGCAGTTGGCTGAGCATGCATTTGCCGACCCGCTGGTCGGCATCCATGGTGGCGACCCAGCCGGGGATGTCCGGCTGGGTCGCCACGGCTGGCGCGTCGACCGGTCGGAGGTCTTCCGGTGCGGACCACAGCGTCGCGACGTTGGCCCGTACGACTGCCTCCTGGCCAGGCTCTGGCGTCACTTGAATTCCCGCCCTTCTCCGGCTCGACTCGACCGGCCAGCTTCGTCAAAATATTGCCAGTCATGACTGACTTTACTGAAGATTATCTTCAAGATGCCCGGTCCCGCCTAGCCTCGATCCGGCACGGCCGAGCGTCCAGCCCCGGTCCGGCCGATCGGGTTCACCCCCGGGATGCCGAGGCGGTGCCGTCAAGCCCGGTGATGCCCAGGCCGGGGGCGTTCGGGAGCAGCACCGTCGCATCGGCGTACCGGATGCCACCGCGTACCGGCGACCAGGCCAACCACCAGGCGGCATCCAGATCGGACACGGCGCTGGTGCCGTAGGCGGCGACGAGGCTCGCGGCGGCGCCCACCCCGATCTGGCTCTCCATCATCGAACCCACGATCGTGCCCATCTCGTGCGCCACGGCCAGGTCCAGCAGGGTACGGGCGGCACCCAGCCCACCGCACTTGGCCAGCTTGACGTTGACCATGTCGGCCGCCCGTCGGCGGATCACCTCGACCAGGTCCCGTACGCCGAAGACCGACTCGTCCGCGAGGATCGGCAGGTCGACCCGGTCGCTGACCCAGGCGAGACCGTCCAGGTCCCAACGGGACACCGGCTGCTCGATCAGCTCCACGTCGAGGCCGGCCTCCTCGATCCCTCGGATGATCCGTACGGCTTCCCGGGGCGTCCAGCCCTGGTTGGCGTCGAGCCGGATTCGTGGCTGCGGGCCGACGGCGGCCCGGACCGCCCGTACCCGGGCGAGGTCGCCGGCCGGGTCCCGGCCCACCTTGAGCTTGAGGACGGTGAAGCCTTCACCGACCCGCTGCTGGGCCTTCCCGGTCAGGGCGGCCACGTCGCCCGAGGACAGGGTCACGTCCGTCGGTACCCGCAGGCTGGTTCCGCCGAGCAGGCGGACCAACGGTACGCCGAGCCGCTGTGCGGCCAGGTCGTGCAGCGCGGTGTCGACGGCGGCCCGGGCTGCCTCGTTGCCGACCACCGCGCGTCGTACCTCGTCGCAGCGGGCCACCAGGTCGTCGGCGTCCCGGCCGACGAGCATCGGGCCGAGCAGTTCGGTGACGCAGGCGGCTGCGCCGCCGACCGACGCCCCGGTCACCTGCCACACCTGTGGCGCCTCGCCGAAGCCGGATCGCCCGTCTCTGTCGACGACCTCCACCACCAGTGTCTCGACGGTCGTCGTCTGTCGGAGCGCGGTGACGAACGGCGTGTGTAAGGGGGCCGAAAGGCGATGGGTGCGTACGGCGGCGATGGTCATGCAGGGCACCCTATCCGTCGGTGACCGGCGGCGAGGGGACAGCCGGACCCCGCCGCCGGGTGTCCGTGAGGGCCGGCTGCTGGACCGCCCAGGGTGAGCCTGCCGGTGGCCGGTGGGGTGGGACGAAGGCGGGCCGTCAGTGCGAGATCGCGGGTGTGCCGGCCACGACGGTCGGGACGGGAGCGTTCGGTGTCGAGCGGGCCAGCCAGCCGGTGACGATCAGGGTCTGCCCGATGAGATAGGTCAGCATCACCCAGATCGGTGGACCGGGCAGGGTGGCGACGTCCGCCACCCCGATGGCGATCATCAGGTCGGAGACGACGAAGAACACGCCGCCGACGCCGGCCCACCAGCCGAGGCCACTGGCGCTGGCCGCCATGGTGACCAGGGCGGTCGCGTACACCGCGACCGGCAACGCCACCCCCAGTTCGGTCAGGCCGGGCCACAGCCAGGCGAGTGCGGTGGCGGTCAGCACGGCGTACGCGATGGGAACGGCGACCAGCGGCGGGCGGCGCAGGGCTGCGCCGGCGCTGCCGGTGCCGGCCCCGGCCGGGGCCCGGAGGAATGCGGCGATGTAGCACAGTTGGGCGCCGAGGAAGAACGACATGCCGATGAGGAACCAGCCGGTGCCCGGGGACAGCAGGGTGACGTCCCCGGCGGTCGACAGGGCCAGGGCGGCCAGCACGAGTCGACCCGTGCGACCCCCGTGCTCCCTGGTGACGAGCCACACGTAGACGCCGAGCAGCGGCATCAGCAGCGGCTTGGTCGCCCATTCCAGCGCCTGGTGCTGGAAGCCCACGATGATCACGTTCGCGACCGCCAAGACGGCGTACGCGATGAGGACGGCACGGCTACGCGGCATCGGGGTTCTCCTGCGGTGGGCGTTCGACCGCGGGGCCGGGCGACGTCCCGGTCAGCGGATTGCGCGGAGCGTACCGCGGGTGGCGACCCCGCGACTACCCTGCGGTAACCGGCGGGGTCAGCCGGCGGTGGCCAGGGTGTGCCGGGCCGACCATGCCGCTGCCGAGACCCGGGCGATCAGTCGGCAGGCGTCGTCGTCGCTGTCTCCGGTCGGCCCGCCGTCGGCCAGGTTGGTGGTGGTGCAGACCACCACCGCGTACGGCGGCGCGTCGTCGGGGAAGACCACGCCGGCACCGTGGCGGACGCCGTGTACCCAGCCGCCCTTGTGCGCGATCCGGGTGTGTGGCGGTAGTCCGACGGCAAGGTCGTCCCGGTGTTCCTGGGCGAGCAGTACGTCGATCATGGCTGCGCAGGTGGCCGGCTCGGCGATCGGGCCGGGGTGGTCCGCGCCCCGGGCGATGGCCCCGAGGAGGGTGGCCAGGTCGGCGGCGGTGACCAGGTTGTTGCTGCCGGCGTCGCGGGCGGCGAAGTCCTCGATGCCCCGGGCGGTGACGCTGTTCCGGGCTCCGGCGCGGGCCCAGATGTCGGCGACGGCGGGCAGGCCCACGTGGGCCAGGACGATGTTGGTGGCCAGGTTGCTGGACTTGACGATCATGCGGCTGGCCAGCCAGCGCAGGGTCGCGGTGTCGCCGAGCCGTTCCCAGACCGGTTCGTCGTTGTCGTAGTGCCGGGCGCAGCTGAACCGGGGCGCACCCGGCTGAGCCGACCCGAAGTCGTTGCGTACCGGCACGGAGGCGTCGAGGCTGAGGGTGCCGGCCTCGGCTGCGCGGTACAGCGCGGCCAGCACCGCCACCTTCATGGTGCTGGCCGCGTAGTGGGTGACGTCGGGTAGCCGGGTGTAGGCCGGTGCGGCGTCCAGCCGTCCGACGTATGCAGAGATGGTGCCGGAGGTGGTGGCCAGGTCGGCGTCGAGATCATCCCAGATCATGTCGCCGACCGTAGCCGATCAACTAAGTGGTGGCTCAGCCGGCGTGCTTACGGCGGGCCGCCGCCCGACCACGGGCGGTCTGGTCGAGTACGACCTTGCGCAGTCGTACGGCCACCGGGGTCACCTCGACGCACTCGTCCTCGCGGCAGAACTCCAGGGCCTGCTCCAGGGACAGCTTGCGCGGCGGGATCAGCTTCTCCGTCTCCTCGCTGGTGGAGGAGCGCATGTTGGTGAGCTTCTTCTCCTTGGTGATGTTGACGTCCATGTCGTCGGAGCGGGAGTTCTCCCCGACGATCATGCCCTCGTAGACCTCGGTGGCCGGCTCGACGAAGAGGGTGCCGCGCTCCTGGAGGTTCATCATCGCGAACGGGGTGACCACGCCGGAGCGGTCGGCGACCAGGGAGCCGTTGTTGCGGGTACGCAGCTCGCCGAACCACGGTTCGTAGGACTCGAAGACGTGGTGCAGGATGCCGGTGCCCCGGGTGTCGGTCAGGAACTCGGTACGGAAGCCGATCAGGCCCCGGGCCGGCACCAGCCACTCCATCCGGATCCAACCGGTGCCGTGGTTGACGAGCTGTTCCATCCGGCCCTTGCGGGTGGCCAGCAGTTGGGTGATCGCGCCGAGGTACTCCTCGGGGGCGTCGATGGTCAGCCGCTCGACCGGCTCGCAGGTCCGGCCGTCGATCTCCCGGGTGACCACCTGGGGCTTTCCGACGGTCAGCTCGTAGGACTCGCGGCGCATCTGCTCGACCAGGATGGCCAGGGCCAGTTCGCCCCGGCCCTGCACCTCCCAGGCGTCCGGCCGGTCGGTGGGCAGCACCCGCAGCGAGACGTTGCCGATCAGTTCCTTGTCCAGCCGGTCCTTGACCATGCGGGCGGTGACCTTGGCGCCCTTGACCCGGCCGACCAGCGGCGAGGTGTTGGTGCCGATGGTCATCGAGATGGCCGGTTCGTCGACGGTGATCAGGGGCAGTGGACGCGGGTCGTTCGCGTCGGCGAGGGTCTCGCCGATCATGATGTTGGGGATGCCGGCGACGGCGATGATGTCGCCCGGCCCGGCCAGGTCGGCGGTCTTGCGATCCAGGCCCTCGGTCATCAGCAGTTCGGAGATGCGGACCTTCTCGGTCGTGCCGTCGGTGCGGCACCAGGCGACCGTCTCGCCCTTGCGGATGGTGCCCTGGCGGACCCGGCACAGGGCCAGTCGGCCGAGGAACGGCGATGCGTCGAGGTTGGTGACGTGGGCCTGTAGCGGAGCGGTCTCGTCGTAGGCCGGCGGCGGGATGGTCTCCAGCAGGGTACGGAACAGCGGCTCCAGCGAGGTGCTGTCCTCGGGGACCGTACCGTCGGCGGGCTGGGTCAGCGAGGCGATGCCGTCCCGGGCGCAGGCGTAGATGATCGGGAAGTCGATCTGCTCCTCGTCGGCGTCGAGGTCGAGAAAGAGTTCGTACGTGTCGTCGAGTACTTCCTTGATCCGGGCGTCCGCCCGGTCGACCTTGTTGATCACGAGGATGATCGGCATCCGGGCGCGGAGCGCCTTGCGCAGCACGAACCGGGTCTGCGGCAGCGGGCCCTCGCTGGAGTCGACCAGCAGAACGACGCCGTCGACCATGGTCAGGCCCCGTTCCACCTCCCCGCCGAAGTCGGCGTGGCCGGGGGTGTCGATGATGTTGATCGTGACCGGGTCGGACCCGTCGGCCGGCACGTACCGCACGGCGGTGTTCTTGGCCAGGATGGTGATGCCCTTTTCCCGTTCCAGGTCCATCGAGTCCATCACCCGGTCGGCCACCTCGGCCCGGGCGCTGAACGCGCCGGCTTGCCGCAACATGGCGTCGACCAGGGTTGTCTTGCCGTGGTCGACGTGGGCGATAATGGCGACGTTGCGGAGGTCGGCACGGGTCTGCATACCCATATCCTCCCGGGTGCCGACTCGGGACCGCTCGTCGGGGGGTCACTCAGCGTGTCCTGGATCTCCGGGTAAAAGCGGATGTGGGCGCGCTCGGCGGGTGACATGCTGGCCAGCGTGCCCAGGGGATCGATGCACATGATCGCTAGGTGGTGGCGGGTCGGGCGACCGCGATGTCGGTGGTCGTCGGCTCCGTGGCGGGCCGGGAGATGATCAAGGGGATCGCCGTCCGGGCCGCCGCCCGGGCGCTACGGCTGCCGCCGATGGTCACCCGTCACGTAACCGTGCGGCGCGACATCCGGGTCCGGGTACGCGACGGTGTGCCGCTGCTCACCGATCACTACGCGCCCGACCTGCCGGACGCACCCGCCGTCCTGGTCCGTACGCCGTACGGGCGCGGCGGCCCGATCCGACTGCTCGGCCGGTTGCTGGCCGGGTACGGCTTCCACGTCGTGGTGCAGTCCTGTCGGGGCACGTTCGGGTCCGGCGGCGTCTTCGAGCCGTTGGTGCACGAGTCCGCCGACGGGTTGGACACCATCGACTGGTTACGCCGCCAGCGTTGGTACGCCGGAAGGTTCGGCATGTTCGGGGTGAGCTACCAGGGGTTCGCCCAATGGGCGGTGGCAGCCGATGCCGGGGCGGACCTGTCGGCCATGGTCGCCGTGGTGACCGCCTCGACGACCCGGGACTGCACCTACGCCGGTGAATCGTTCTCCCTGGACACCGTTCTGACCTGGGCCGAACTGATCGAGGCGCAGACCGTACCCTGGCTGGCCCGGCAGGTCGAACTCAAACGCGGCCAGCCCCGGCTGCTGGCCGGGCTCGCGCACCTGCCGCTGGCCGAGGCCGACCGGATCGCTACCGGGGCCACCGTCGCGTTCTTCCAGGAGTGGTTGCGGCACCACACACCGAATGCCGACTACTGGCGATCCCGGGTGTTCGACGACCAGTTGGCCCGCTCCCATGCGCCGGTGGCGATGGTGACCGGCTGGCACGACATCTTCCTCCCCGCCCAACTGGCCGACTACGCGACCCTGCGGGCGGCGGGCCGTCGGCCGTACCTGACGATCGGGCCGTGGACCCACGGCAGTCCCCGGCTGGCCGCCGCGGCCCTGCGGGAGGGGGTGGCCTGGCTACGGGCACACCTGGCCGGTGACCGGACCGGGCTACGGACCGCGCCGGTACGCATCCACGTCGGTGGTGCCGGTGGCGGCTGGCGGGACCTGCCGGACTGGCCACCACCGGCCGAACGCGTCGCCTGGCACCTGCAACCCGGTGGCGGGCTCGCCACGACCGTGCCACCACCGTCCACACCGGACGGATTCTGGTACGACCCGGCGGATCCGACCCCGTCGCTCGGCGGCCCTCTCCTGGTGGCCCAGCGGGCCGGTCCGGTCGACAACCGTCCGGTGGAGGCCCGACCCGACGTGCTCACCTACACCAGCGCCCCGTTGGCCGCACCGCTGGAGGTCGTCGGCCCGGTCGCCGCCGAGGTGCACGTACGCAGCCTGCTGCCGTACCTGGACGTGTTCGTCCGACTGTGCGAAGTGGACACGCGGGGACGGTCGTGGAACGTGTGTGACGGCCTGGTCCGGGTGGTCCCGGGCCGGTTCCCGTCCGACGGCGACGGCGTGGTCCGGGTTCCGGTGTCCATGTGGCCGGTGGCGCACCGCTTCGGTCGCGGGCACCGGTTGCGGTTGCAGGTCTCCGGCGGTGCCCATCCCCGGTACGCCCGGAACCCCGGCACCGGGGAGCCACTCGGTACGGCGGCAACCCTGCGCGCCGGTTTCCGGGAGATCCTGCACGATCCGGACCATCCATCTGCCGTGTGGCTGCCGACCGACTGCTCCGAGCCACCGGAAATCTAGGTTTGGCACGCCCCTGACCTGGACTTATGTACATCACTGTAGTTACCGTTCGAATATCGCCCGGCGTTGTGCACCCGGACAACCGGCCGGTCCGCCGGGCGCTGGAAACGCCTCTTCGCGTGGCTGCGCCACGCGTCCCGGCCCGGAAGTTGGAGGGCTGATCGATGCGACTACTTTGGCTGGCCGACGTGCTTCGCGCCGCCGGTCTCACCGTGCACGAGGTTGCCGGCTGGCGGGACCGGGGCGCGGTCGAGTTCGAGCCACGAGGGGTCATCTGCCACGAGACCCGCGGCTCCCGGAACTCCACCGACGCCGGAGAGATCCGTGTGCTGCTCAACGGATCGGAGACGGCACCGCCACCGATCGCGCAGCTCTACCTGTCCCGTACCGGCGACTGGCACGTCGTCGCGTCCGGACGGTGCAACCATGTCCGGGTCGGCTGGGCCGGCCCGTTCAAGGGCAGCGGCAACACCAGGCTGCTCGGCATTGAGGCACAGCACGCAGCCGGAGAGGCCTGGACCGCGACGCAGTACGAGTCCTATGTGAATGGTGTGGCGGCCATCCACCGGCACACCGGTTGGGGGCTCGCCGGGCACAAGGAGCACCAACCGGGTGGCCATGGACATTCGAGCAGCAAGACCGACCCAGCTTTCAACATGGACCAGTTCCGCCGGGATGTGTCCGCAGTGCTGGACTCGAAGGAGAACATCATGCCTGCGCTTACCGATACCCAACAGCAACAGCTACTCAAGCTCGTCTCCGACATCAACTACATCCTGTGGCGGGGCGCGCAGAAACCGGATGGCAGTGGCCGTACCGATTTCCGCCAGTACTTCTACGACATCGAGGGGCTGTTGGTGGAGATCAAGGCCAACCAGCAGGCGATGGCTGGCAAGGACTGGGTCGATGAGGAGCAGATCATCGAGGGGGTGCTGGCTGGTCTGGGCACCAGGGATCTCGACGCCGTGGCGACCGCGCTGCGGGCTGCCTTCGGCGACCGGACACCGCAACTGGCGGCAAAGCTCGCTGCCACCTGAGAAACCTCCGGCTCGGGTCGTCGATGCTTGACGCGGTCCGATAAAGTCCCTCGCCTAGAGGAGGGCGCGGTATGCCTAACGCACCTGTGGAAAGCAAGGTAAAGGCCGCGACTGCGGCAGGCGCGGGTTCCGCGGCAGTCGTCACCCCGTTCGTGGTCTGGGTGGTGGACCAGCTTTTCTTCAATGGCGACGCGACACCCGAGGTGCCGCTGCCGGTCGTCGGGATGATCGGACTCGTCGTCACCGGTGCCTGCACCTTCGTCGGCGGTTGGTACGCCAAACACACACCCCGGCCGACGGACTGACCCGGGATCGGCGGCCCGTCAGGCTCTTCCGGACTGACCACACACCCCGAGCCGCCCGGGCTGCCACCCGACATCCGGCCTCCGCTCGACGCTCCTTGGGTTTCCTGTCGAGCTGAGTCGTCTGTGCTGTCGGCCTGTCCCCGCCCGACTCGTCAGGAGTCGGATCCACTCGGCCGCTGTCGGGTGTCGCTGTCCCTCTCCCTCTCCTCTCGCCGTCCCTGTCGCTGTCGCGGTCCTGGTCGGCCGCTGGGACCTACCGACCGGGACAGAGCCTGATCGTGTTCGTATTCATGTCTTGACGGATTTGAATGCGAGGCGGAGGGTGTCGGGTAATCCGGGCCCGCCCAGGGTCACGGGCACGACGGATACGAGCACAAACGACGGTTTGCCCAGGAGGGAAACATGATCGCCCGCTCCCGCCGACTAGCCGCGCTACTCGTGATCGGCCTGGCACTGGCTGGCTGCACCAACGACACCGGTACCGCCCCTGCCACCGGTTCCGGTAGTGCGCCGGTGGGTGCGGCGCCGGCCGGCGAACTCTCCTTCGCCGTCGTCACCCATGGCCAGGCTGGTGACGCGTTCTGGACCGTGGTCAAGACCGGCGCCGAGCAGGCCGGCAAGGACCTCGGGGTGAAGGTCAGCTATCAGAGCAGCGGCGACCCGCAGGCCCAGGCGCAGCTCATCGACGCCGCGATCAACCAGAAGGTCAACGGCATCGTGGTGTCGATGGCGAACCCGGACGCGCTGCGTAGCTCGATCCAGAAGGCGATCAGCCAGGGCATCCCGGTCGTCACCATCAACTCCGGCCAGGGGCGATCGGCCGAGTTCGGTGCGTTGACCCACGTCGGGCAGGACGAGACGGTCGCTGGCGAGGGCGCGGGGGCCCGCCTCAGGGCAGCGTCGGTGACGAAGCTGCTCTGCGTGATCCACGAGGCCGGAAACGTCGGGCTGGAACAGCGCTGTCAGGGTGCGGCCTCGGCCCTCGGTGGCCAGACGGAAAACCTCCAGGTCGACCAGGGCAACATCCAGGCGGCACAGTCGACGATCCAGGCCCGGCTACAGGCCGACCGGTCCATCAACGGTGTGCTGACGCTTCAACCGGCGGTGGGGGCGGTCGCCGTGGCGGCCGTGGCCGGCGCGGGTTCGTCGGCCAAGGTCGCCACCTTCGACCTCAGCGACGACGTGATCGGCCAGATCGAGCAGGGCAAGCTGCTCTTCGCCGTCGACCAGCAGCAGTACCTCCAGGGCTACCTGCCGGTCCAGTTCCTTCGGCTGTACGCGACCAACGCCAACACCGTCGGCGGTGGCAAGCCGGTGCTGACCGGGCCGGGCTTCGTCACCAAGGAGAACGCGGCCCGGGTCCGTGACCTGGCGGCGCGGGGCACCCGGTGACCGGGCGGTACGCGCGATGACCGCGACGGTCACCACGACCGGTGGCGAGGCCGACGAGCGGGTGGCCGACGTCGGCGTACTGCGCCGGCTGCTGGTCCGGCCCGAGATCGGTGCCCTGATCGGCGCGGTCGCGGTGTTCGCCTTCTTCGCCACCCAGTCCGAGGTGTTCCGGTCCACCCCGGGTGTTGCCAACTGGCTGGACCCGGCCTCCACCCTGGGCATCATGGCCATCGCCGTCGCCCTGTTGATGATCGGCGGCGAGTTCGACCTATCGGCCGGGGTGATGACCGGCACCGCCGGTCTGGTCACCGCCATCCTCGCCACCCGGTACGGCTGGAACCTCTGGCTGGCCCTGGCCGCCTCGCTGGCGGTGGCGTTGGCCATCGGCTTCCTCAACGGATACGTGGTGGTACGCACCGGACTGCCGAGCTTCATCATCACCCTCGGCACGTTCCTCGGGTTACAGGGACTCAACCTCGGCGTCACCAAGGCGATCACCGGCACCGTGCAGGTCGGCGGCCTGCAGAACGTCGACGGTTTCAGCAGCGCCCACCTGGTGTTCGCCTCGGCACTGGACCTGGGCGGGACGCTGTTCCTGGTCTCCATCGTCTGGTGGATCGTCCTCACCGGACTGGCCAGCTACCTGCTGCTGCGTACCCGATTCGGAAACTGGATCTTCGCGGCGGGCGGCGACCCGGTGGCCGCCCGCAACGTCGGCGTGCCGGCGGCCCGTACGAAGATTCTGCTCTTCATGGGGGTTTCGGCCAGTGCCTGGCTGGTCGGGTCGATGTCGGTGCTGCGGCTGACCTCCGTACAGGCCAATGCCGGATTCGGGCAGGAGCTGATCTTCATCGTGGCCGCCGTGATCGGTGGTTGCCTGCTGACCGGCGGGTACGGCTCAGCGGTCGGTGCGGCGCTCGGCGCGCTCATCTTCGGGATGACCGCCCAGGGCATCGTCTATCTCGGCTGGGACGCCGACTGGTTCAAGCTCTTCCTGGGCGCGATGTTGTTGCTGGCCGTGTTCGCCAACCGCGCGGTACGCGGCTACGCGGAGCGGAGCCGGCGATGACCGATGTGCGGAACCCCTCGCCACTGTTGGAGATCAGGGGCGTGTCGAAGTACTTCGGCAGTGTCATCTCGCTCAACGACATCTCCACCAGCGTGCGGGCCGGCGAGGTCACCTGTGTGCTGGGCGACAACGGAGCGGGCAAGTCGACCCTGATCAAGACCCTGGCCGGGGTGCACGAGCCGGACCAGGGGCAGTTGCTGCTCGACGGTGAGCCGATCCGGCTACGCGGCCCCCGCGACGCGCTGGACCGGGGCATCGCCACCGTCTACCAGGACCTGGCCATGATCCCGCTGATGTCGGTGTGGCGGAACTTCTTCCTCGGCGCGGAACCGACCCGGGGCTGGGGACCGTTCCGACGGTTCGACGTCGGCCTCGCCCGCCGAACGGTCCGGCGCGAGTTGGCCGCCATGGGGATCGACATCCGTGACCCGGACCAGCCGGTCGGTACGCTCTCCGGCGGTGAGCGGCAGTCGGTCGCGATCGCCCGTGCCGTCCATCGGGGGGCCAGGGTGCTGATCCTGGACGAGCCGACCTCGGCACTGGGGGTACGGCAGGCGGCGATGGTGCTGCGCTACATCGTCGAGGCCCGGGACCGGGGCCTGGGTGTCGTCTTCATCACGCACAATCCGCACCACGCGTATCCGGTCGGTGATCGGTTCCTGCTGCTCAAACGTGGCCGTAGCCTCGGTGACTTCGCCAAGAACGAGATCGAGCTGGCCGATCTGACCCGGTTGATGGCCGGCGGCGAGGAGCTTGCGGAACTCAGCCACGAGTTGGCCCGTGACGACAGCGCATCACCGGGATCCGTATCGGCAGGTTGACCCCTGAAGGTGCCGCTAGCCGATGCTGCCGTCGACGATGGCTGCGGCGACGCGGCAGAACTCGTCCATGTCGGGTTGCCAGCCGGCTGCGATGTCCGGATGCAGGCCGTCCCGGGTCTCGTCCAACAGACGCTGGCAGACCTCCGGCACCGGCTCGCCTGAGTAGTCGGCGCTGACCCGCTTCGTGGCCGCCTGCAGCGCCGAGGTCAGCTGTTCCTCGAGCGGGACGCGCAGTTTCTGCTGCGTCGGCGTGAGCTCACTCGGATCGAGCGTTACATGCGGCTCGGACATCGGCGCCCCCCTTCGTCGCACTCGCGCAGTACCCCGTTACAGGTGTCCGCCAAACCGGTGTCCCCGGCGTCCGGCGAGGTTTCGTTTTCGCTGGCCACGGGCAGTGAGTGGGGCACGAACCGTCCGCCTGCGCCTACTCGAACTCCGGCTGCGGCGCGCGGGTCGCCGTGTGCCGGTACGGACCTCTCCGGCAGTTGGCTGACAGAAAGTAGGGGGCGATGAGCAGTCCCGGGAGTAGCCGGTCCCGGCGTGCCCGAGCGGTCGCCGTGGCGGCTGGGCTCGCGATGCTGACGCCGATGGCGGCATGCGGGTCGGGGGAGGAAGACGGACCACCGACGATCAACCTGTACTACCCACCGGAGCAGAGCCTGCAACAGGTGGTCGACCGCTGTAACGCCCAGGCACAGGGGCGGTACCGGATCGCCTACCGGGTACTGCCGCGTCAGGCCGACGACCAGCGGGTGCAGATGGTACGTCGACTGGCCGCCGAGGACACCGGCATGGACGTCCTGGGCCTGGACGTGACCTGGACCCAGGAGTTCGCCAGTGCCGACTGGATCCGGGAGTGGACCGGCGCGGACGCGGACGAGGCGCAGCGCGGAACCCTGGCCGGTCCGCTGGAGACCGCCCGGTACCAGGGCAAACTCTATGCGGCGCCGAAGAACACCAACGTGCAGCTGCTGTGGTACCGCAGTGACCTGGTCCAACAGCCGCCGACGACCTGGGACGAGATGATCGAGCAGGCCCGCGAGCTGAAGAGCCGGGGCAAGCCGTACCAGGTGATCACCATGGGGGCCCAGTACGAGGGGCTCGTGGTCCTCTACAACACCATGGTCGCCAGCGCCGGCGGGCAGATCCTCGACGCCGACGGCACCGGGGCGGTGCTGGACGCCGGCGCAGTCACTGCGCTGGAGCAGCTCAAACGGCTGGCCACCTCGGGCGTGACGACACCGTCGTTCGCCAACGCCACCGAGGACCCGGCCCGGTTGGAGTTCCAGTCCGGCACGGGCGCGTTCCAGCTCAACTGGCCGTTCGTCTATCCCGCCCTGCGGGAGGGGAACCCGGAGTTGGCGGAGAAGGTCAAGTGGGCCCGTTACCCGGGAGTGGATGCGTCGACCCCGAGTCGGGTCACCATCGGTGGGATCAACCTGGCGGTCAGCGCCCACTCCCGTCATCCGGCGGAGTCGTTCGACGCGGCCAGGTGCCTGCGTGACGCGGAGAGCCAGAAGATCACCGCGATCAAGGGCGGGGTGCCACCGACCCTGGAGGCGGTCTACGCCGATCCGGAGATGGACGAGGCGTACCCGATGAAGGAGACCATCCTGGCGGAGCTGAAGGATGCCGCCACCAGGCCGCTGACGCCCGCGTACCAGAACATCTCCACCGTGATCTCGGCGGAGCTCTCGCCGCCGTCGGCGATCGAGCCTGATCGGACCGCGGACGAGCTGCGTAAGTCGATCGCCGACGCCCTGGAGTCCAAGGGGGTGCTGCCATGAGCGGCCGACGCGGGGTGCGGTTGAGCGCCGGGCGGCGAGCCGAGCGCCGGCTCGGTTGGCTGCTCTGCGCACCGGCCGCGATCGTGATGGTCGCGGTGACGGCGTACCCGATCCTCTACTCGGTCTGGCTGTCGTTGCAGCGCTTCGACCTGAAGTTTCCCGACGAGCGGAAGTTCGTCGGGTTGGCGAACTACGTCACCGTGCTCACCAACGAGTACTGGTGGACCGCGTTCGGCGTGACCCTGCTGATCACCCTGGTCACCGTCGCGGTCGAGCTGGTGCTCGGCATGGGGCTGGCGGTCGTCATGCACCGGACCCTGGTCGGGCGCGGCATCGTACGTACGGCGGCGCTGATCCCGTACGGCATCGTCACCGTCGTCGCGGCCTTCTCCTGGCGGTACGCCTGGACGCCGGGCACCGGATATCTGGCGAACCTGTTCGGGGAGGGGGCACCGCTGACCGACCGGGTCAGTTCCCTGGCGATCATCATGCTGGCCGAGATCTGGAAGACCACCCCGTTCATGGCGCTGCTGCTGATGGCCGGGCTGGCACTGGTGCCCGACGACCTGCTCAAGGCGGCCTCGACCGACGGGGCGACGGCCTGGCAGCGGTTCACCAGGGTGATGCTGCCGGTGATGAAGCCGGCCATCCTGGTGGCGCTGCTGTTCCGGACCCTGGACGCGTTCCGGGTCTTCGACAACATCTACGTGCTGACCGCCGGCGGCAACGAGACCTCGTCGGTGTCGATGCTGGCCTACAACAACCTGATGCGCGGGCTGAACCTGGGCATCGGCTCGACCATGTCGGTGCTGATCTTCCTCGCGGTCGCGGTCATCGCGTTCGTCTTCGTGAAGTTGTTCGGCACCGCCGCACCGGGCGGTTCGGACGAGGAGGTGCGCTGATGGCAGGTCTGGACAGTACGACCGGCGCGAAGTGGCGCTGGGGCCTACTGGACGTCGTCGTGGTCGTCTTCGCCCTGGTCCCGGTCTTGTGGATCGCGTCGCTGTCGTTCAAGACCCCGGCGACGTTGACCGATGGTCGGTTCGTTCCACGGGAGTGGACGCTGGAGAACTACCGGGCCATCTTCACCACCGACCAGTTCGTCCGCGCGTTGGTCAACTCGATCGGGATCGCGCTCATCGCCACCGTTGTCGCCGTGGTGCTCGGCATGATGGCCGCGTACGCGATCGCCCGGCTGAACTTTCCCGGCAAGGGGCTGCTGGTCGGGGTCTCGCTGCTGATCGCGATGTTCCCGCAGGTGTCACTGGTGTCACCGCTGTTCGAGATCGAGCGGCAACTCGGCCTCTTCGACACCTGGCCGGGGCTGATCCTGCCGTACATCACCTTCGCGTTGCCGCTGGCGATCTACACCCTTTCGGCGTTCTTCAAGCAGATCCCGTGGGACCTGGAGAAGGCGGCGAAGATGGACGGCGCGACGCAGGGGCAGGCGTTCCGGCGGGTGATCGCCCCGCTGGCCGCACCCGGGGTGTTTACCACCGCGATCCTGGTATTCATCTTCTGCTGGAACGACTTCCTCTTCGCGATCTCGCTGACCTCGACCGAGCGGTCCCGTACGGTGCCGGTCGCGCTGTCGTTCTTCACCGGCGAGTCACAGTTCGAGGATCCCACCGGGGCGATCTCCGCCGCCGCCGTGGTGATCACCATTCCGATCATTCTGTTCGTGCTCTTCTTCCAGCGCCGCATCGTCTCCGGACTGACCTCCGGCGCGGTCAAGGGATAGGTGGTATTCGTGGCTGACATCGTGCTCGACAAGGTGGGCAAACGATTTCCGGACGGTACGGTGGCCGTACGGGACATCGAGCTGGAAATCGCCGATGGTGAGTTCGTCATCCTGGTCGGTCCGTCCGGATGCGGCAAGTCCACCACGCTCAACATGATCGCCGGACTGGAGGACATCAGCACCGGTGAGCTGCGCATCGGCGGCGAGCGGGTCAACGACCGGGCACCCCGGGACCGGGACATCGCAATGGTCTTCCAGTCCTATGCCCTGTATCCGAACATGACCGTACGGGAGAACATGAGTTTCCCGTTGCGGTTGGCGAAGCTGGACCGGGCCACCATCGACGAAAAGGTGGAGGAGGCCGCCGAGGCGCTGGAGTTGACTTCGTTGTTGGACCGCAGACCGGCCAATCTCTCCGGCGGTCAGCGGCAGCGGGTGGCGATGGGTCGGGCGATCGTCCGGCGGCCGAAGGCATTCCTGATGGACGAGCCGCTGTCCAATCTGGACGCAAAACTGCGGGTGCAGATGCGTACCGTCGTGTCCCGGTTGCAGAAGAAGCTCGGCACCACCACGGTCTACGTCACCCACGACCAGACCGAGGCGATGACGCTCGGCGACCGCGTGGTGATCATGCGGGGTGGTGCGGTGCAGCAGGTCGGTGCGCCACAGGAGTTGTACGACCATCCGGCCAACCTGTTCGTCGCCGGGTTCATCGGTTCGCCGTCGATGAACTTCCTGCCTGTGACGGTCGAGGAGGGGCGGCTGCGTACCGCCTTGGGTGACCTGCCGATGGGGGACCGGCTGCGCCGGGAGTTGGCCGCCGAGAACGCCCCACGCGATCTGGTCCTCGGCATCCGACCGGAACACTTCGAGGACGCCCAACTGGTCGACGAGCAGACCCGGGCCAAGGGGGTCGAGTTCGACGCGCCGGTCGACATCGTCGAGTCGATGGGCTCGGACAAGTACGTCTACTTCAGCCTGACAGGTGAGCGCGCCCGGGCCGCCGAACTGGAGGAGTTGGCCGCCGACGCCGGGGTCGCCGATCTCGCCGGGGCCGGTGCTGACCTGGTCACCCGACTGTCGGCCGAGTCACCGGTACGGGAGGGGGAGAACCGCCGGGTCTGGGTCAACCTGGAGAAGCTGCATCTGTTCGATCCGGCCAACGGCCGCAACCTGACCCTGCACGAGGGCCGGTCGGCCGGTGCACTGGCTGCCTGACCATCCCACGCACCTGCTTGATCGGTGATGACCTTGAGTGAGAGCGGCAAGGTGAAATGCTGCTTTCACCTGGTTTGTGGTTGCAAGTTGTGACCGGCCCTTTACAGCGGCCCTTCTAGGTCATCTATGGTTCCCGCGCTGTCTATTGATCATCGGGAGTCATGGTGTGGTTGGGGTTGCCGCCGACGAGCAGTGCCGGAGTCCGTTTCGGACGGTGGCACCGTTGGCTGGGTGTGGTAACTGCTGCGGCGTTGGCCGGGACGGTGGCACCGGTTGCCGTGCCGTCGGCGTCGGCGTCGGCTGGCGTGGCGATGGAGCCGGCGGCGTCTGCCGTGCCTGATGGTCCGCTGTCGGCGGCGGATGAGGCGTCGGCGATGGCGTTGGCGTACCGGACGCGGAAGCCGGTTGCGGTGACGGGTTTGACGTCGGAGACCGCTCTGACGTGGGCGTTGCCGGATGGGACGTTCAAGTCGGAGTTGCATGTCGGGCCGGAACGTACCCGTGACGAGGCGGGCGCGTGGGTGGCTGTCGATCCGATGTTGGAGCGTAAGTCGGATGGCAGTGTGGCTCCGAAGGCACATCCGCGTGGGTTGTGGCTGTCGGGGGCACGCGGGGCGGGCTCCGATGATCTGGTCACCCTGGGACGTGGTGACGAGCGGGCGACGTTGGGCTGGCGAGGTGCGCTGCCGGAGCCGGTGCTGGACGGGACGAAGGCGACCTACCCGGAGGTGAAGCCGGGTGTCGACCTGGTGATCGATGCAGGTCGCACGGGCTTTCAGTAATTCTTCGTGGTGAAGACTCCGACGGCTGCGGCGGAGCTGACGACGGTGTCGATGCCGTGGGACACGGGGTCGTTGGCCCCGGTCGTGGTCGCCGGTGGTGGTGCTGCGGCGCTGCGCTCGGCGGCCGGGTCGACGCCGGTGGTGGTGTCCGAGGCGAGGATGTGGGATGCGCGGGTGTCGCCGACGACGGGCGAGCCGGTGCACACTGCCGATGTTGCGGTAGCCACGGAGGCCAACGATGCGGGTGGCACCGATCTGGTGCTGACGCCGGATCCGGCGTTCTACGCGGATCCGCAGTTGACGTATCCGGTGACGATCGACCCGATGGTCAACCTGAACCCTGCGTTCGATGGGTATGTGCAGAACACGATCCAGAACACGGACAAGTCCGGCGAGAAGGACCTACGCTTGGGGTTCAGTGACGATGCGGCTGAGGGCTGTGGATCGGGCTGCACTGCGCGGTCGTTCCTGAGCTTCCACGGCATGGAGGCCTATCGCGGCGCGTCGGTGGTGTCGGCGGAACTGTTCCTGTGGAACTTCCACTCGTGGTCGTGTACCGCTACGGAGTGGCAGGCGTGGACGACGTCTTACGTGAACCACACCGTGCGGTGGGGTAGCCAGCCGACGTGGCGGGCGTTGGACGGAACATCGATGGGGACGAAGGGGTACGGCACCGGCTCGTGTGGTGACGGTTGGGTGTCGGTGTCGGTGAAGAAGACCTTCCAGGGAGCCTTCTCTTCGACTGACTTCACGGCCAACGTCGGTTTGCAGGCGACGAGTGAGTCGAACCACAACGGGTGGAAGAAGTTCAACTCGTCGGAGGCGACGTCGAACCGGCCGTACGCGACGATCGTCTACAACCGTACGCCGAACGCGCCAACGAACCTGAAGATCGATTCCTGTTATTCGGCGTGTATGTCTCCGGCGGTGGTGCGGTCGGGTACACCGAAGTTGACGGCGGATGTGTCGGATCCGGACGGCGGAGTGCTGCGGACCGAGTACGAGGTGTTCGACAGCACGCAGACCACGCAGGTGGCGAAGTCGGGGACGGCGGTCACCGGTGTTACGTCGGGTACTGGACGGCCGTGGACAATAGTCCCGCTGACCGGGACAGCCCTGCCGGATGGCACCTACCACTGGCGGGCACGGGCGTGTGACTCCTACGTGTGCGGCGGCTATTCGGGCTGGTTCAACTTCACTGTCGATACCCAGGATGTGTCGCTGCCGGTGGTGACGGCGACGCCCTACGCGGAGAAGACGACCGGTACGTGGAATGGTGGGCCGGGTCAGCCTGGCACGTTCACCTTCACCCCCGGTGCCGGTGTCACCGGTATGGCCGAGTACCTCTACAGCCTCAATGGCGGTAACTACGTGACGGTGCCGGCCGGGCAGGCGCAGGCCGAGCAGTTGACCGAGAACCAGCAGCAGGTGTCCACCGACCTGACCGGCTTTACCGTCATGGGGCACCTGGCGATGACCCGCAGCACGGAGCGTGGCCACGACAGCACTTCGTCGTTGCAACTGACGCCGAATCCGACGGGCTGCTGCGCAGGGGTGACCGGTGACACCTTCGCCTCTATCGGCGATGACTATGGAGGCATGCGGCTGGGGATGCAGGCCGGCAAACGCTATGCGATCAGTGCCTGGATCTACGTTCCGGCGGCGACCGGACTGACCCCGCTTGATAGTCGCGGGTTGAGCCTGGTGCCCAGTTACAAGGACAACGGTGTCTACACCCACGTGGTGTCGGCGAAGCCGACGGCAGTGGACACGTGGCAGAAGCTGACCGTGGTGATGACGATACCCGCTACCGCGACTGATGCCTTCATCCGGCTGTACAACGGGTTCCCGGTCGGCACGGGCAAGTCGGTGTTCTGGGACGACATGTCGGTGCGGGAAGTCAGCGGCGACACCGGGGTCGAGACGATCGCCCCGCCTCGGGATGGGCTCAACCGGCTTGAAGTGTGGGCCCGTAACACCGCCGGCACGACCAGCGACCCCCGGGTGTATGACTTCCTGGTTACCCCGAGCACTGGCTCATGGAACTGGACCCTGGACGAGAATGCGGGAAGCGTTGCCGCGTCTGTCCCGGACACCTTCCCAGCCGACCTGAGCGGAACCGGTGTGGCATGGCAGACGGCGGGCAAGGTTGGGCCGGGTGCGGTGACCCTGGACGGTACCGGGCACCTGGCCACCCGGTCCCCGGTGCTGGACACGACCGCCCCGGCCGGGTTCACCGTCGCGGCCTGGGTCAGGGCGACCGACATCACCACCACCCGGACCGCTGTGTCCCAGGACGGGGTGAACACATCGATGTTCCGCCTCGGACTACGTAAGGACCGTGACCTCGACGGCGACGAAGTCACCGACGCGGAATGGTGCTTCACCGTGACTGCTGCCGACACAGTCGGCGCGACGGAGACCAGCGCCTGCACCACCGAGTACGTCATCGAAGGCGACTGGGTCAGCCTGGTCGGCGTCTACGACAAACCCAATAACAAGATTCGACTGTATGTGAGTGTCCCCGGAAACATTCTCGGCACTGAAGCAGAGGCGGACTATACCGGTGGCTGGTCAGCCACTGGGTCCTTCGCGATCGGCCGTGCCTGGGATGGTGCCGTGACCAATCAGTGGCATGGTGATACCGATCACGTTTATGTCGCACAGCGTGTCTGGAACATTCAGGAAATTCGACGGTTCCGCATTTCCTAACGTCGGCAGTCAGCATTGTTGGATACCTCGTTCGTTCCGGTTTGGGGAGGGGCGTCGTGAGCGCCGTACGCGGTCCACGTCGATTGGCAGGTTCTACGAGAATGTTTGGCCGAGGGCAGCGGTCGCTAGCGTTCAGCCTTGCCGCGGTCCTGGCGATCACACTTGCCGCTGAGGTTCCAGCGGTCGCGGCACCTGCGGCCGAGTGGAAGCCGCCAGCGCCGAAAGACGTGGCCGGAGTGGCAGTAAAGCCGGTGAAAAACAGTCCGCGGCCGGTGTGGACCGCCGGGAACCGCGAAGCCCGTCCCGTGACGAAGGTGACGTGGCCGATGCCCGGCAAAACAAATGTCGACCTGTCGGCGCAGGTTGCCGCAGCTACCACCACCAGAGCGGGAGTACCCGAAACAAGGGCGGGTGTCCTCCCCGTATGGGTATCGCCGGCGCCGCTAGCAGCAGCACAGGATGTGCAACGCGGTGCCGCTGGCACGACCGCAGTCGTCGGCAAGGTAGCGGTAGAGGTCGCCGACCGTGCTGCTGCGGCCCGTGTCGGTGTGTCCGGTCTCGTTATGAACGTGAGTCGGGCTGACGGGGTTCGTCGGGCAGGCGCAGTAGCTGTGCGAGTGGATTATTCGGGTTTCGCGGGTGCTCACGGCGGAGACTGGGCATCCCGCCTGCGGTTGGTGACACTGCCGGACGGCAAGCCATTGCTTTCGAGGAACGATACGCACACCAGTTCCGTATCGGCTTCGGTGCCTCTGGCAGCCGATGGTGGCGTCACCATGCTGGCAGTAACTGCTGGTCCTTCCGGCGACAACGGTGACTACACCGCGACCAGCCTGTCTCCGTCGAGTACCTGGCAGGTGTCCCAGCAGACGGGCGACTTCTCGTGGTCGTATCCGCTGCGGATGGTGCCAGCAGTCGGGGGCCCGGTGCCATCTCTGTCCTTGGCGTACTCGTCCAGTTCGGTGGATGGCCGGACAGGTGGTACGAATACCCAGGGGTCCTGGATCGGCGATGGCTGGGACATGTGGCCCGGCTATGTCGAGCGCCAGTTCAAGTCCTGTGCGGACGACAAGGACACCGAGCGGGGGCATGAGCCGAACAACAAGACCGTCTACAGCGGCGACCAGTGCTGGTTCAAGCCGGAAGGTAACGCGACGATCTCGCTGAACGGTCAGGCGACGGAGCTGGTCAAGTCCTCCGCTAACACATGGAAGGGTGTGTCCGACGACGGGTCGAAGATTGAGCTGTTGAAGGACACGTCGTTTAACAACGGTGACAACGACGGGGAGTACTGGAAGGTCACCACGATCGATGGCACCCAATACTTCTTCGGCCGCAACAGCGGCCCTGGTGGTGCCTCTGGTGCTCTCGCCACGAACTCGGTGTGGACAGTGCCGGTGTACGGCAACCACCCGGATGAGCCTGGTTACCAGGCTGGTGACTATGCCGGGTCCCGTACCACGCAGGGGTGGCGGTGGAACCTCGACTACGTGGTAGACCCACACGGCAACACGATGACCTATTTCTACGAGCGGGAAACCGGCGCCTACGGCCGTGAAGGTGATGTAGACAAGCGCACCACCTACGACCGGGGCGGGTGGCTGTCCCGCATCGAGTACGGGAACCGTGCCGACGCTGCTGCTACCAGCCACGCATCGGCCAGGGTTCTTTTCGATGTGGCCGATCGTTGTGACACCAACTGCTGGTCCGGCTCGAACCCGGTCGAAGCATCCTGGCTGGATACTCCCTGGGACCAGTACTGCAAGGCCACGCCGTGTACGGATCAGGTGGCACCGACGTTCTGGACTGCGAAGCGGCTGTCTCGCATTCGCGCTCAGGTGTACGCCGGTACCGGGGATGTATACAACGAGGTGGAGTGGTGGACGCTGCGTCACACCTACCTGCAGTCGGGCAGCAATGAGGGCAAGCCGATGTGGCTGGCGGGGATCACCCGCACCGGTAAGGTGACCACCGCTGGCGGCCCAGAAGTCTCCGATCCGGAAGTGGTGTTCGACCCCGGCACCGAACCGCTGGCCAACCGGGTCGACGCGATCGCCGACGGTCGCTCCAACCTGTTCCGCAACCGGATCAACACCATCACCACCGAGTCCGGTGCCCGGATCTCGGTGTCCTACTCCGCCACCGAGTGCACCCGATCCAGCCTCCCCGCGGTCCACAACAACAACAAACGCTGCTTTCCGCAGCACTACGCTCCCGAAGGGGAAGAGCCAAAGCTGGACTGGTTCCACAAGTATGTAGTGACCCGAATCGACGTGTACGACAACACCGGCGGGTTCGACCACGAGCAGACCAACTACGACTACCTCGACACGCCGGCCTGGCACTACGACGACTCTGAGCTGGTGGAGGAGAAGAAGCGTACCTGGGGACAGTTCCGAGGCTACGGCAAGGTCCGCGTCCGTAAGGGCTTTGAAGACGGTGTCCAGTCCGCCACCGAATACCTCTACCTGCGTGGCATGGACGGCGATAAACAGCCCAGCGGCACCCGTACGGTGACGGTCACCGACTCTCAGGGCGACGCCATCGAGGACCACGAAGCATACAACGGCATGCTTCGCGAGGTCACCACGCTGCTGGGGCCTGGCGGGGACTGGATCACCGGCACGATCAACACACCCGTCCGCCAAGGACCGACCGCGACATCCGGGCCGTTGAAGGCCTGGATGACCAACACCGGCACCGTCCGCAACCGCGCCAAACTCTCTGACGGCACCGCCCGCTGGACCAAGACCGTCACCACCTACAACACCGACAACCTGCCAATTCAGGTTGACGACTTTGGTGACGAGGCCGCTGCCAAGACCGATGACGACATCTGCGTCCGCACGTCGTACGCCCGCAATCCAGACAACTGGATGCTCAACCAGGTCAAGATGACCGAAACGGTCGGAGTGAACTGCGCAACCACCCCGATCCTTCCCGGCGACATGCTGTCATCGATCCGTTATACGTACGATGCGGTGACCAATAACTGGGATACCTACCTGCCGGCCAAGGGCAATGCTGTCATGGTTGAGGAGATCGATTCCTGGACCGGCACCACCCCGAACTGGATCCCTACTGGCCAGGCGAAGTACGACGACAACGGCCGGATGGTTGAGTCGATCGACGCGTTGAACCGGAAATCTTCTACCACCTACACGCCAGGCAGCGCGGGACCCGTCACCTCTGTACGGGTTACCAACAACCTTGGAAGGACCGTCACCGAAACCATGGCCCCCGCCTGGGGGCAGCCGGTGACGAATGTGGACGACGCCAACGCCACGCGTACCGATTTGGTCTACGACGGACTGGGGCGGCTGCTGAAGGTTTGGCAACCAGGCCGCTTGAAGAGTAGCTACCCGAACGCACCCAGTACTGAGTTCGCCTACCTGGTGCGGAACAACGCCCCTACCGCAGTAACCGTCAAGACGCTTCTGCCAACCCAGTCGTATCTGACGTCGATCACGTTGTACGACGGTTTGATGCGCGAGCGGCAGACCCAGACAAAGGCACCTGGCGGTGGGCGTGTCCTCACCGACACCGTCTACGACTCGCGTGGCCTGGTCGATTGGGTATCCAACCCTTACTACGACAGTACCAACACGTCACCCAACACGACGTTGGTCGCCGGCCCGGGCACTGCGGCGATTCCATCGCTGGTGACAAACGTCTACGACGAGGCGGGCCGCGTCACTAACCAGATTTTCAAGGCCGGCGCGAACGAAAAATGGCGCACCATCACCTTCTACGGGGGAGATCGAGTCAGTGTCACTCCTCCCGATGGGGCAACGGCCACCACCAGCATCACCGACGCACGTGGTCGGACTGTCGAACTACGGCAGTACAAGGACCGTGCGGACGTCGGCAGCAACAACCCCGCCACCTTCGACAAGACCGAATACAGCCACACCAGCCGCGGTGAACTGGCCAGCGTCACAGACCCCGCCGGCAACACATGGCGCTACACCTACGATCAGCGTGGCCGCAAGATCCGGGACGAAGACCCAGACAAGGGAATCACCACCTCAACCTACGACGCCGCCGGACAACTGATCACCACCACCGACGCCCGTGGCATCACCCTGGCCTACACCTACGACGCCCTCGGCCGCCAAACCAGCATCCGCGACGGATCCATCACCGGCGACAAACGGGCCGAATGGGTCTACGACACCCTGACCAATGGGATAGGCAAACCCACCAAGTCGATCCGCTACGAACCCGCCGGCTCCACCAACGCCTACATCAACGAGATCACCGCCTACGACACCGCCGGTCGGCCCACCGCCACCAGCGTGACGATCCCCAGCAGCGAAGCCGGACTATGTGCGTCCGGCACCATCACGCCCTGCGCCTACAGTTTCGCGACCACCTACGCAGTCAACGGCCAACCGGAAAGCACCACCCTTCCCGCAGCCGCCGGCATGCCCAGCGAAGACCTCTACTTCAGCTACAACGACGTTGGCCTGGACATCGGCCCACTGTCCGCATCACAGATCTACGCCAACGCCACCTACAACAAACTCGGCCAACTTACCCAACGCATCCTCGGTGACTTCGGCAAGCAAACAATCTTCAACTACACCTACGAACAATCAACCGCCCGGCTCACCAACGCCTACGCCATCCCCGAGCAGAAACCCGAAATCTTCAACCTCACCTACACCTACGACGCGGCAGGCAACGTCACACAGATCAAAGACACACCAGCAGTTGGCGCTGAAGACACCCAGTGCTACCAACACGACTACCTCCGGCGGCTCACCAACGCCTGGACCCCGGCTACCGGCGACTGCGCACCCGCCCCGACCATCGGCGGCTTGGGCGGACCAGCACCCTACTGGCACTCCTACACCTACGACGCCACCGGCAACCGCCTCACCGAAACACAGCACGGCAGCACCAACACCACTCGCGCCTACACCTACCCCGCCCAGGGCGGTCCGGCCGGATCCAAGCCCCACGCCGTCACCACGGTCGAAACCACCGGCACCACCAACAAAACCGAGAACTACACCTACGACCAGGCAGGCAACACCACCACCCGTCCCGGCAACAACGGCATCCAAACCCTCACCTGGAACAACGACGACCGCCTCGCCACCGTCACAGACACCACCGGCGCCACCAGCTACGTATACGACGCCGACGGCAATCGCCTCATCCGCCGAGACCCAGCTGGCTCCACCCTCTACCTGCCCGGCGGGATGGAGGTCCGCAAACCCGAGACGGGTACGGCCACGTCAACCCGCTACTACAGCCACGCCGGCACCATCATCGCGATGCGCACCTCCGCCGGCACCCTCGACTGGTTCGGAAACGACCACCACAACACCGCCGAAGCCACCATCAGCAACACCGACCTGACCGTCGCCCGCCGACGCACCCTGCCCTTCGGCGGAAACCGAGAGAACCCGATCGGCACATGGCCTACTGCCATGGACAAGGGCTTCGTCGGCGGCACCAAAGACGACACCGGCCTCACCCATCTCGGAGCCCGAGAATACGACCCCACCCTCGGACGCTTTATCTCCGTCGACCCCCTTATCGACCTATCCGATCCTCAGCAGTGGAACGGATACTCATACGCAAATAACAATCCGGGAACTCTTACTGATCCCAGCGGGCTGGCGCCTTGCGAACGGGGTGAAGATTGCTCCGGCTATAACGGCGGCGACCCGGACGAGAAGAAGAACAATCCGTGCTGGCCGGCAAAGTGTAAGAAGCCAAAGAAGTCGAAGGGAAAGACTATCAATGACTGGCTAGGGTCACCTGTGCCCGGCGGCATTCCGGACTTCGTGCACGCCAGCGGCGACTATCGTGGATCGGAAAGATTCACATGGAGGGAAGCCTTTGAATGGGCGGCACAATCTCCGGTAAACGAGAGCTACATGTGTTACCATATCTTGGGGCTCTCAAAAGCAGAGTGCGAACCTGCTCCAGAGTCCAATAGTGTAAGTGCAGTCGAAGGACTGAACGCGCTGTTAGGCATGCTGGCCATCGGCGGTGTTCTCCTATGTGTTGCGGCCGGCCCCGCCTGCTGGACTGGTGCCGCTGCTGCGGCAGGTGAGTTCTATGCGGGCGGAAGTCTCCTTGGAGGAGCTGGCATAGGAGCGCTATCAGGCTATCTTACTCTGGGCGGGGCGGCTGCTGCTGGGGGTTTGTGTAGCTTTAGTGGAGAAACGCGTGTGTTGATGGGCGATGGAACGATCAAGCCCATCAGTGAGATCAAAATCGGGGATGTGGTCCTCGCTGCCGACCCTGAAACGGGCAAAAGTGGTCCGCGAGTCGTAACCCAAACATGGGCACACAAAGACAAGGTCGTCGACCTCGAGGTCGGCGAGCATCGCCTTGCAACCACCGAAGACCACCCATTCTGGAATGATACGGACCGGCAGTGGCAGCGGGCTGACGAACTTGATCAGGGGGACCTTCTTGCAGCCGCAGAAGGTGTACAGGTTCGGGTCGAAGGTGTGATCAGCAACTCCACTCGCACCACTGTGGCCTACAACCTCACCGTCCACGACATCCACACGTACTATGTGCTCGCCGGCATCACTCCGGTGCTCGTGCACAACACGGGACCGGTTCCGTGTATCGCCACAGCTATCAGTCGGCAGAAGCAGGGGCGGCATGTCCAGGGAGATCCGTTGCATGCCAATACTGGCAAGAGCTACTTCAATAGTCACGCGGATGCTCAGAGTGTGCTGGACGCGTACCACAACGGCCAAGCGACGGTTCTGGGGCAGATGAGCAACGGAAATATCGTTGTTCGCTACGGCAACGTGACTGGCTATAACAATAATCCCGGTGCAGGTTTTCTCGGTCAGCCTACGAATGTCTTTATGATCAAGGGAACGAAGAGTCCAAGCGTTGTTCCGATAAACCCGAACTGGACACCTTAGGAAGGGATGGTCAGTTGGAAGCCTCTCTGGAGCGCGAGAATAGGTTGGTGCTTGATGTCGTCCAGGCGGCCCTCGGGCTCATCTCGCGAGAAGTGCGCGCTATTTCGTTTGATCAAGATTCCGGCCAAATAAATCTATATATTGCCGTCTATGAGCGTAATGCGCAGGTCGACGAGGATGTCGAGGATCTGGTGTTCGAACTAGAGGCCCTCCAGGATGGCCCGGTCGTGATAGAGTCGCACGTTTTTGTTGGTGCGCCAAACGCCGAATGGTCCGGAAATTCCGGTCGTCGTGTTTACCTAGCTAAAGAGACGTGAGGGGCGCCATGTATAAAGGTTGATGTCGATTCCCTGTGTTGTCTTTAACTTCCTGTCCGTGCGTGGTTGGCTTGTTGGTGACCGCGATCGACGGTGCCGTGTTCGACCTGACCGATACGGCGCAGATGCGGGTTCACCACCCCGACCCGCAGCCGTTTCCCGCAGGCGCGGATGGTCGTG
This sequence comes from Micromonospora sonneratiae, assembly GCF_042679305.1. Taxonomy (NCBI): domain Bacteria; kingdom Bacillati; phylum Actinomycetota; class Actinomycetes; order Micromonosporales; family Micromonosporaceae; genus Micromonospora; species Micromonospora sonneratiae. The sequence goes on from NZ_JBHTMP010000018.1 coordinate 98,443, forward strand.
GTGATCGCCTGCGGTATCCGGTGGGTCCTGGCCGCCCGGATCGGCTCGTCCGGGATCAGCGAGCAGGTCCTGATCTCCAGCAGGTCCTGATCGGCGAGTTACGGCCGGGCACGATCAACCTGGCTGACCGGGCTTATTCTCGATGGACCGCTGGGTGCGGGCGGCCGGGACCGCGGGCGCGTATGCTGTGGCGGGTCAAGAACGCCGCCCGGAGCCTGCCGCCCGGCTGGTCGAGGTGCTTCCGGACGGCTCCACGTTGGTCGAACTTGCCGAGTCTGACGCGATGCTGTTGCGTCGCCGCGCCACCTGCGGCGACCGTGGCCTGCTCCGGCTGCGTCCGATACTCACCGGCCTGGGCGAGGGCTCCAGATTCCGGATGGAGTGTCTGAGTGAGTGTTTGAGAAGGGTCTATGAGGGTCGGCTGTAGGTGCGGCGTTGTTGGCGGGTGGCCGGTCTGCCACGGGCGAGGCGGCGGGTCATGGTGTTGATCGCGGCCCAGCGGATCATGGCCTCCGAATGGGCGGGGTCGCGTTCGTAGTTCACGGGCCAGCCGGTGGTGGTTGGTGAACCAGGCGAAGCTGCGTTCGACTGGCCATCGTCTCGGGATCAGGGTGAAGCCTCGCTGGCCGGCTGGTTTGCGGACGATGTGCAGGGTGGTGGCCAGGATTCGGGTGGCCCAGTCCACGAGGCGGCCGGCGAAGCCGCCGTCGGCGAGAACGAACCGCACGGGTGTGGCCAGGTAGAGGCTGAGCAGGGTCGACTTCGCGCCGTCACGGTCCTGGACGTTGGCGGCGCAGACCATGACCACCAGGAGCAGGCGCAGTGTGTCGGTGACGATGAACCGTTTCCGGCCGTTGATCTTTTTGCCGGCGTCGTAGCCGCGGCTGTCCCGGGCGACGGTGTCGGCGGCTTTGACGCTCTGGGAGTCGATGATCCCCGCTGATGGTTGGGGGTTACGGCCCTGGCTGACACGTACCTGTTCGCGCAGTTGGTCGAGGATGCGTTGGGTGACGTCATCGGTCTCCCAGCGTACGAAGTGCCAGTAGACGGTCTGTCATGGTGGGAAGTCGATCGGTAGTTGCCGCCACGAGCATCCGGTGCGTACGACGTAGAGGATGGCGTCCACGATCGCCCGACGGGGGTGTTTCTCCGGTCGTCCACCTGGACGTGGTGGTGGCAGCAGCGGGGCGATGTGACGCCACTGGGCGTTGGTCAGATCCGAGGGGTATCGGCGTCTACGGGGCACGCCCAGCCAACATGGCATCAACGATCATCAGTCGCACGCCAGGTGCGAACAGCTCTTCTCAAACACTCACTAAGTGGCAGCCGAGCGGGTCGCCGAGTAACGATCTCGACATATCGGCCGATCTGCCTGCTGCACAAGTGGCGGACGGTGTACTGCCAGTCGATGCCCACGTATACGATGAAGCTGAAAACTATGTCGGCGAGTTGCTTGTCTGGCTCTCAGGGGGACGATTTTCGTCGCTCGAATTCGCCTGGGTGGCGGATGAGATGCCGATCTCCCTACCTTCCGTGAGTTCGATTAGAGTCAGCCGTCGATAGTCTTTGCGGCGGCACTTGGGTGAGGATTCGTATCATTGTATTGACAACGTAGTGGATCCACTGCCGTAGGTGGTGCATCCACTACGTTGTGTGCCGTGGGCGTGGTTGTTCGCGTGGATTGATGGCAAGCATTCAGTGTGCATGTAAATCGACGGATGGCGGCCTGGCTCGATCCCGGCGACGGGCGAGGCTGCGGGTGTTGCGGTGAGTAGCGTTGCGGTTCGATCGGAAGTCGCTCTACAAAGTGCAGCTGCAGCGAGTGTTGTGCAATAGGTGTTGCGAAATGCCGGTTGCGCGTGCCATGCTGGCGATCATGAGTGATGCTGAGGTTCGCCAGGTCACCGACTCCAAGGTGCTGGCCGCCGTGTCGCACCCACTGCGGCGTCGGCTGATGGACGTACTCAAGGTGGATGGGCCGTCGACGGTGAGCATGCTGGCCGAGCGCACCGGCCAGGCGGTGGCCAACATCAGCCACCACATGAAGGTGCTCGGTGCCTGCGACCTGGTCGCCGAGGCCCCCGAGCTGGCCCGGGACCGCCGCGAGCGGTGGTGGCGGCTGGTCTCACCCAGCCTGCGCTGGGCCACCGCCGACTTCGGCGACGACCCGGCCACCCAGGCGGTGGCCAACGCTGCCGCGTCGCTCAACCTCGACCGGCACATGAGCCTCGTCCGGGCCTGGTTCGCCGCCAGCGAGGCCGAGCACCAGGCCTGGGGCGAGAGCGCCTTCTCCACCGACCGGTGGCTGCGGCTGACCCCGGACGAACTGGCCCAGGTCGAGCAGGAGATCAACGGTGTGTTGACCCGGTGGGCCACCCGGGACGTACCGGACGACGGGCAGCCGCGCGAGCCGGTCTTCCTGTTCGCCCACGGCGTACCGGCGCAGCCGTGACCGTCGTCGAGGCCGCGCCCCCGACGGCCGCCCGGCACCCTCGCCGCCGGGGTGGGTTGTTCTGGCACCGGGACTTCCGGCTGCTCTGGATCGGGCAGGCCACCAGCAAGTTCGGCAGCAGCGTGACCAGCGTGGCGCTACCGCTGGTGGCGGTCGCCACGCTCGGCGCGACCACGTTCCAGGTGGCGCTGCTGGCCGCCGCCGCATGGGTGCCGTGGCTGATCATCGGACTGCCCGCCGGTGCCTGGGTGGACCGGCTGCCGCGTCGCCCGGTGATGGTGGTCTGCAACGTCGCCTCGATGCTGCTGTTCCTCAGCATCCCGGTGGCGGCCGGGCTCGACGTGCTGACCATCGAGCAACTGCTGGTCGTGGCCCTCGGGGCCGGTACGGCCAGTGTCTTCTTCCAGACCGCCTACCAGGTCTACCTGCCGGCGCTGCTGAGGCCCGAGGAGGTGCCGGAAGGTAACGCCAAGTTGCAGGGCACCGAGGCGGTGGCCCAGGTCGCCGGGCCGGGCGCGGCTGGACTGATCGCCCAGGCGTTCGGCGCGGTGCTGGCGCTGCTGGCCGACGCGATCGGCTTCCTGGTCTCGGCGGTCTGCCTGTTGGCGATCCGGACCCCGGAGCCGCGGGCCACCGGGAAGCGCCGGTCGGGCAGCCTGCGCCGGGAAATCGGGGAAGGGCTTCACTTCCTGGTACGGGATCCGTACCTGTGGGTGCTCACGGTCTTCGGCGCGGTCAGCAACCTTTGCCTGATCGGCTACCAGGCGATCCTGGTCGTCTTCCTGGTCGACGAGGTCGGGCTGAGCCCCGGTCTGGTGGGCGGCCTGATCGGCGGGATGAGCCTTGGCGGCGTGCTCGGCGCGGCGCTGGCCACCCCGATCGCCCGCCGGTTCGGTACGGCCCGGGGGCTGATCGTGAGCGAACTGGGCGTGGCACCGTTCGGGCTGCTCATCCCACTGGCCGCCCCGGGCCCGCGACTGCTGCTGGCGGTCGCCGGGGGAGTGGTGCTGATCGCCGGGGTGGTCGCCGGCAACGTGATCAAGGGCAGTTTCCGGCAGACGTACACCCCGCACCACATGCTCGGCCGGGTCACGGTCAGCATGCAACTGCTGAACTACGGCACGATCCCGATCGGAGCACTGCTGGCCGGTGCGCTCGGCACCGCGCTGGGTGTCCGTACGGCGATGTGGATCACGATGGGTGGCCTGGCCCTGACCGGGCTGATCCTGCTCGTCGGGCCGATCCGGCAGCGCCGGGATCTCCCGAGTCAGCCGCCGTCCGGCCACCAACCACCGGTCGGGAACGACGTCACATCGGCCGTACGTTGTCCGCCTGCGGACCCTTCTGCCCCTGGGTCACCTCGAACTCCACCTTCTGCCCCTCGTTGAGTTCCCGGTAGCCGGAACCCGAGATGGCCGAGTAGTGGACGAAGACGTCGGGGCCACCGCCGTCCTGTTCGATGAAGCCGAAGCCCTTTTCGGAGTTGAACCACTTCACGGTGCCGGTTGCCATGCAAATCTCCTCGTGCGGGCGTGGGCACGAAAGGTCCTGGTCCACCGGTCTCCAGACCGGTGACTGCCCACACCCCAACGACACTAGCGGTCCGGCTGCCCGTATGTGGCGAAGTCGGATGAGCGATGAACGGGGATTGACCCCGGATACGTCACTTATCGGGCATGCTTGACCGGTGACGAGCCGGACCGCATCGGCATTGGCCGATCTTGAGCGCAAGGTCGAGGCTCCCGACGTCGGGAGCCTCGACCGGCTCCATCTCGTACCGGCACCTTCCGTGCCCGAGATCCAGCTGCACCTGGCCGAGGATGCCATGGTGTGGTGGGCACGGATGGAAGCAGAGGCGGGCGAGGGATTGGCCCCACCGTTCTGGGCCACCGCCTGGCCGGGAGGTCAGGCACTGGCCCGCTACCTGCTGGACAATTCGTGGGCGGTGGTCGGCCGCCGGGTGTTGGACCTGGCCGCCGGCTCGGGGCTGGCCGGTATCGCAGCGGCCAAGGCCGGCGCCGCGACGGTGACGGTCAACGACATCGACCCGTACGCGCTCGCTGCGGCCACCCTGAACGCGAAGGCCAACCGGGTGTCCATCACGATCAGCAGTGCCGACCTGCTCGACGGAGACGGCGGTGACGCCGAGTTGGTGCTGGCCGGTGACGTCTTCTACGGCGAAGCGATGGCCGAGCGGGTGCTGCACTTCGTCGAGCGGGTCGTGGGGCGGGGTGCCCGGGTCCTCATCGGTGACCCCGGCCGGGTCCATCTGCCCCACGACCGCCTACGCGTGCTGGCCAGCTACGAAGCCTCGACCACCGGTGCCTTCGGCGACATCGAGATCGAACGGATGCAGGTGCTGGAACCGCAGGCCTAACCCACCGCCAGCACGTCCACGATGAACCGCAGCGGACCGGGCACCCGGCCGTTGTCGCCGTACGCCAGCTCCGACGGGATGTCGAGCTGCACCCGACTGCCGACCTTGACCCCCACCAGGCCCTGGTCCCAGCCGGCGATCACCCCGCCGGCCCCGAGCTGGAAGGTGTACGGCTTGGAGCTGTTCCAGGAGGCGTCGAACTCCCTGCCGTCCTTGTAGGTCACGCCGACATAGTTGACCGTGATGCTCTGCCCGGCTGCCGCCGCCGGACCCTTGCCCTCGATCAGCGGCGTGACGACCAGCTTGGTCAACTCACCCTTCCCGGCCTTGGCGGCCGGTTTCGTGCCCAGGGCCGGGTCCGCGCCCTCGGGCAACGGTGGGAACGCCGCAGCGCCGGCCGACGCGCTCGCAGCGCCGTCGCCCGGGGTGCTGGCGAAGTCGTCGGTCGAGTTGACGTTACGGCTGATCAGGACGACCACGGCGACGATCACGCCGACGACGGCGACAGCGGCCAGCACCTGGTTGAGCAACTGCCGGCGACGTTTCGCGGCGGCGGCCCGGGCCTTCGCGGCCTTGGCTGCCGCCCGCTTCTCGGCCTTGGTCAGCGGCTGTACGTCAGCCGGCCCACCACGCTGGCGGCTCTGGACCCGATTGCTCATCTGGTGTCGACTCCTCGCGGACGGACTGGTCGCGGCGATGCCGGGGACGGGCACACCGGGGTGGATCACCCGGGCACACCGTACTCAGTTCGAGCCGTACCGTGAACCCCTCGGCTTCGCGGCAGTGTGGTTGGTCGCTACCGTCCACGCATCGTGGAGCGGCTCGGCGTAGTGAGCTGCGGAACGCAGACCCTACCGGTCGGGCCGACACCCGCGACCGGGCGGTGCACCTGGAACCCATCTCCGGGACGGCTGGCATACTCGCAGGTCATGGTGCTGTCGCGCGGCTGGTCGCTGTTCCTGACTGCGGTAGGGGTGTGGACCTGGGTGATCTGGCCGAGGTTCGCTGTGGCGATCTGGAACGATCCTCGTTCCTGGTCGGCCGGCGAGGTCGCCGAGGGGACCCCGACCAGTTTCCTCTGGATACACGCCCTGCTGATCGCCGCCTCGCTGGCCATCGGCACCACCGTGGGCGTCCTGGGTGTACGTGGCTGGTGGGCTGCCCGTACGCGGACAGCCCGCCAGCCTTCGTAGCCGCCAGCCGTTTCCTGGCCGGGTCGGGCTCGGGTTCAGGTTCAGCTCGGGTTCAGGCTCAGCTCAGGCCGCGGTCGTCACGGTCACCAGCGGATCGGTGACGACGACCAGTCGGTTCGCCGCCGCCTGCTGGAGAACGGCGTTGGCCCCGCCGTAGTTGCCGTACGTGTTGAAACCCCACTTGACCTGGTGCAGGCCGACACCGCTGCCGACGTACACCAGCGGGGTCGTCGCGGTGGCCGTCGTGCCCTTGCGGGAGAAGAGGTTCCCGAGGAAGGTGAGCTGGGAGCCACCGGTGACGTGCGCCCATCCCCGGTTGGCGGCGGTACCACCACTGGCCGAGGCGGGATCGTTCATCACGCCCTTGAAGCTGACGTTCTGCACCACGATGCCGTCACCGCCGGTCACCCGCAGGGCCGAGCCGTGTACCGGGTCGGAGGTCTGCGCGTCGAAGCAGGTGCCGCTGACCAGGAGGTTGCTGCCGCCCTCGACGGACAGATGGTAGGCCGTCTTCCGAGCAGTGATCATCACATGACCGATGCTCGACTTCTCCATCCGGCTGCGGATGAACGGTCTGCCCGCCGTGCCCCATGCCGCCACGGACGAGTCCATGAAGGAGAACGCGTCGGTACCGAAGATCGAGTTCTCCGAGCCGGCGAGGAAGAACGGGGTGTCCGTACAGCCCTGGACGTGGGTGGGGCCGCTGATGCTGGCACCGTCGCCCCAGCCCCACCAGACGGTGGCGAAGTTCTTGAAGCCGCAGCCGTGGAAGTTCGACATCCACAGCACCTTGCCGCTGTAGGAGGCGCTGCTCGGGTCGTTCTTCGGCAGGCAGTGGGTCGAGCCGCCGCCCTGCATCTGGATCCACGCGACGGTGACGTCCCGGGGCGAGTTGTCCGACGGGTAGCCCTGTGGCGGCTGCTGCCCCGGGAACTCGTACATCGAGGTGCCGGCCGCTCCGGTCCAGTTGAAGACGGTGGCCCGGGAGTATTCCCGGGCCGGTGCCGACTTGCCGCCGATCAGGGCCATCCCGGAGACGAGCTTGATCGGGGTGGAGAAGTCGTACCTTCTGCTGTCGAAGAGCACCGCCGGGCTGGACACGCCTGTCTGGGCCAGGTGCCAGGCGTTCATGGACATGATCCGCTCGTCGTCGGTGGCCCCGGCGAAGAAGGTGTCGAAGTAGACGAGGCCGGCGTCGGTCGTACCGTCGGCCAACGGTGCCTCCGCCACCGCGCCACGGGCGACCCCCGCCAGTCCGGCGGCGCCGGCGAGACCGCCGACACCCGCCGCCGTCGAACCGGCGACGAATGCTCTTCTGCTGAAAGATCCCTGCTCCCGCACCTTGCCCACCTGTTCCCCTGCTGGAATTGGCAGATCGATCCATGGTCATGTTTCGTGCCGGGTTGGCCCGCAAATGCTATGTCCGGAATCGATGCTTTGTTGATCTCGGCGAGGTAACAGCCGGAATCATCCAGTGGTGCAGGCGGTGCCGTTGAGGGCGAACGAGGTGGGGGTCGGGTTGGTGCCGCCGTGCGTGCCCTGGAACCCGAAGTTCTGGGTGCCGTTGGGGGCGATGGTGCCGTTCCAGGCCGCGTTGCGGACGCTCACCTGTGCGCCGGACTGCGTCACGGTCGAGTTCCAGGAGCCGGTGACCTGCTGCCCTGCCGTGAAGCTGAACGTCAGTGTCCAGCCGTTGATGGCGGAGGAGCCGAGGTTGCCGATGACGACCTCGGTGGTGAAGCCGGTGTTCCAGGTGTTCGGGGTGTAGCTGACCCGGCAGCCGCCGGGCGGCGGGGGCGTGGTGGCGGTGGGTGACGGGCCGGGGGTGGTCGGCGATGGCACCGTGCCGCCGAGCGCCTCGGTCACCGCGTCGTACGCCGGCTTCTTGATGTAGTTGTCGTCCCAGATCAGCGCGGCACCCTGTCCCGGGAAGGTGCCCGGCACCCACGAGTACCGGTCGGTGATTCCCCAGGTGGTGACCCCGACACAGCGGGAGACCGCCAGGCAGGCCTGGAAGACCCGCCGGTAGTCGGCGGCCTGGTTGGCCAGCTTGGTGGCGTCGGCCGGCGTCTGCATGCGGATGTCCAGCTCGGTGATGCGTACGTCGACACCCAGGTCGGCGAAGCGCTGGAGGTTCTGCTGCATGTTCGACGGCACCTGGCCGACGATCAGGTGTGCCTGGAAGCCGACGCAGTCGATCGGCACTCCCCGGGCCTTGAAGTCGGTGACGAGGTTGTAGATGGCGGTGCTCTTGTTGTTGATCCCGTCGGTGCTGTAGTCGTTGATGCACAGTTTGGCGGTGGGGTCGGCGGCGCGGGCGGCCCGGAACGCCTCCTCGATGTAGCCGTCGCCCAGCCGCTGCTGGAACACCGAACTGCGGCGCGAGCCGTCGTCGTTGAACGCCTCGTTGACCACGTCCCAGGCGGTCACCCGGCCCCGGTAGCGTCCGGCGACCCCGTTGATGTGGTCGACCATCGCCGTACGCAGTTCGGTCGCCGACGTCAGGTTGCTGACCCAGTCGGGCAGTTGGGAGTGCCAGACCAGGGTGTGGCCGTACAGCCTCTTGCCGCTGGTGGTGGCGTAGTTGGCCACCTGGTCAGCCCCGCTCCAGTTGAACGAGCCGCGTGACGGTTCGGTGGCGTCCCACTTCATTGCGTTCTCGGCGACGACCAGGTTGAACTCGGTGTCGGCGATGTTCTTGTACGCCGTCTCCGACAGTCGGTTCGGGTCGAGGGCGAAGCCGATGTCCTTGCCCTTCGCGTCGGCCAGGCTCTTGAGGGTGGTGGCCGCGTCGGCGAGGGTCGGTACGGCTACGGCCGCAGCGAGCGTGACGACGGCGGCAACCGCAGTGGCGGTGAGGGCGCCGACGAGCGTGCGGCGGTTACGGCCCGGTGGGTGAGTCGAGTCGGTGTTCACGATGTTGTCCTCCTCAACGACTACCAGCTATGGGAGCGTTCCCAGTATCAGCAGCGAACTTATCTCAGTCAATGTGTTCCGGTTTCTTCCGGTGTCCGGGGCGGATGTCCTGCCCGGTTCCGGGTTGACGGCCTGATCCGCTGGAACCGGGGCCAACGTGGAACGTGGCGATGCCGAAGAGTGTCCAGATCGGAGAGTGTCCAGATCGGAGAGTGTCCAGATCGGGGTGTGGCCGTGGGACGCCGACCGGGCGCCGTCCCCGGTTTGCTGCTACGCCCGAATCGTCACAGCCAGCCGCGAGCGGACGCCTCCACCCCGGCCTGGAACCGGGTGGTGGCCCCGAGCCGCTCGATGACCGACGCGATCCGACGGGTGGCGGTACGGGCGCTGACCCCGAGCTGTCGGGCGATGGCCTCGTCCTTCAGACCCGCCTTGAGCATCTGGAGCACCAGCAGGTCCTCGTCGCTCGGCTGGTCGGTCACCGGCTGCTGCGCGCCGAGCAGTGGCGTGGCACGTTCCCAGTACGCCTTGAACAACTCGATGAGTGCGTCGAGCAGGCCGGAAGGGTGGATCAGCGCGAGATTGTCGTAGACCCCGCCGGTGAGCGAGACCAGGGCCAGCCGCATGTCCATGATCCGTAGCTTGAACGGCAGCTCGGGCAGCATCCGGGCCTGCTCGCCGGCCTTGGACAGTTGCACCAGCACCTCGAACCGGCCCGGCCGTCCCATGGACTCCGGGCAGTACACGCTCCGGATGTCCACTCCCTTGGCGATCATGTCCCTGGTTTCGGCGATCTCGGCCTCGTTGGTGTCCGGGATGCCGGCCACCTGCTTCATGTAGGGCGGCCGGTCGAGCACCCACAGGTGCGTACGGATCGACGCGGTGAGTTCGTCCACCCGGCGGTTGACCGTCTCCTGCCCCGACAGCACCTCGATCCAACGCACGGGATCGCGGAGCCGGGCGGTCTGGAACAGGCGGGCGAGATCCGCCGTCGCGGCCCGTACGCCGTCCAGCGCGGCTTCCGTTTCCAGCCGTCGCCGCGAGATGAGCGCCGTCAGCGCCGTCTCCGGACCGATGGGCTCGTATCTGCCGGGAGCGATCCGTCGGAGTAGCCCGAGCCTGGTCAGTCGGGCGACGACGTTGCGGATCCGGGAGGGGCTGACGCCCAGGGCGTCAGTGATCGCCGCCAGCGGTTCGTCGGGCTGTCCGAGGAGGAGACGGTAGACCCGTTCGTCGAATTCGCTGATGCCCACCGCACCCAGCACCGGCTCGTTCTGCACGTCTCACCCGACCCATGATCGTGTCGCCCGGCAGGTGGCGCGGTTCGCCACATGACCGAAGACGTCATGAAGATATCTCGACAACCCCTGCTGCTTGGCCGTTGACTGCTACCCGTCCCACCTGGCGATCTTGCCCGGTGGGCAAGCTCCCTTCGCCCCTACCCCCAAAGAGGAGCAATGGCCCGCAAGATTCGACAAACCCATGCGTACGGCGCGGCGATAGTAGCCGCAGCCCTGGCGATCACGGCCAGCCCGGTCCCGGCATCGGCCACGCCCGTGCCCGTCTCCCTGCCGAGTTCCCTGGCCTCGGGTGCCGGCGGCACCGGTAGGTACATCGTCACCCTGGCCGACAAGCCGCTGGCCACCTACGAAGGTGGCGTCGCCGGAATCGCCGGCACCAAACCCGGCAAGGGTAGGAAGGTGGACGTCGGCACCACCAACGCCAAGCGTTACCGCAGCCACCTCAAGGACAAGCAGACCAAGGTGGCCCGCAGCGTCGGTGCCGAGGCGATCGGAAGCTACTCCGTCGCCTCGAACGGTTTCACCGCAGAGCTGACCCCCGCGCAGGTCATGAAGCTGATGGCGACCGGTGGCGTGGTCTCCGTCGTGCCGGACAGGCTGTACAAGGCCACCAACGACCGTAACTCCGTCGACTTTCTCGGGCTCTCCGGCGACAAGGGCGTGTGGTCCACGCTCGGTGGCACGGCCAACGCCGGCAAGGGTGTGGTCATCGGTGTCATCGACACCGGAATCTGGCCGGAGAGCGCGTCGTTCACCGCCCCGGCGCTCGGTACGACCCCGCCCACGGCGGCCGATCCGTACCGGCCGTACCTCCAGGGCACGACCACCGTCATGCAGAAGGCCGACGGGACCACCTTCACCGGCACCTGCCAGACCGGCGAGGAGTTCGCCGCGACCGCCTGCAACGAGAAGGTCATCAGCGCCCGGTACTTCGGGGACGCCTGGCTGCGGGCTGTTCCCCCGGCCCAGCGGAAGGACTACGTCTCGCCCCGGGACGCGCAGGGACACGGCACACACACCGCCGGTACGGCAGCCGGCAACACCGCGGTCCCGGTCACCGAGCGGGGGGTCGACTTCGGGGAGATCTCCGGCGTCGCACCGGGGGCAAAGGTCGCCGTCTACAAGGCGCTCTGGCAGGGGACTACCGACAACACGACCGGCGGGCACGCGTCGGACATCGTCGCTGCCATCGACCAGGCCGTCGCCGACGGAGTGGACGTCATCAACTACTCGGTGGGCGGCGCGAACGAGTCGTCCCCCAACGACCCCACCGAGCGCGCCTTCCTGAACGCGGCTGCGGCCGGCATCTTCGTCTCGGCGTCCGCCGGTAACTCCGGACCGGGCGCGTCGACCATGGACAACACCGCGCCGTGGCAGACGACGGTGGCCGCGAGCACGGTTGCTCCGTACCCGGCCAGCGTGGAATTGGGCAACGGTGTCCGCTTCAACGGCACCAGCACGACCGTCGCGGCGGCGTTCGGGCCCAAGCCGCTCGTCACCTCCCGGGCAGCGAAGGCCGCCACCGCCAGCGACGCCGACGCCGACAACTGCATGGCCGGGACCCTCGACCCGGCCCAGGTCGCCGGGAAGGTCGTCGTCTGCCTCCGTGGCATCATCGCGCGGCCGGAGAAGTCCGCCGAGGTGGCGCGAGCCGGCGGTGTCGGGATGGTGCTGGCCAACCCGACCGACCAGGACCTCAGCGGAGACCTGCACAGCGTGCCGACCGTGCACATCAACTCGCCCGACACACAGGCTGTCCTGGAATACGCCGCGACCGCCGGGGCACAGGTCACCCTGCTGCCGACCGGCGCGAGCATGCCGTACCCCCAGGTGGCGGCGTTCTCCTCGCGTGGTCCCTCGCTGCACAACGCGGACCTTCTGAAGCCGGACATCGCCGCGCCCGGCGTCGCGATCCTCGCAGCGGTGGCCCCGCCGGGTGCCCAGGGGAAGGACTTCGACTTCTACTCCGGTACCTCGATGGCCGCCCCGCACATCGCCGGTCTGGCGGCGCTCTACCTCGCCAAGTACCCGGACTGGTCGCCGGCAGAGGTCAAGTCGGCGATGATGACCACCACGTTTGCCACCAGGACCGCTACCGGCCAGCCGAACACCGACGTCTTCGCCCAGGGCGCGGGGCACGTCGACCCGACCCGGATGCTCAACCCCGGCCTGGTCTACGACGCGTCCGAGCAGGACTGGCTGGGCTACCTGGAGGGGCTGGGCTACAAGACCGGTTCGGGCGTTGCCCCGATCCAGGGCACTGACCTCAACTACCCGTCGATCGCCATCGCCGAGCTCTTCGGCACCCGGACCGTCACCCGTAAGGTCACCGCCGTCACCCCCGGCGTCTACCACGCCAAGATCGACCTGCCCGGGTTCAAGGTCAAGGTGAGCCCGTCAACCCTGAAGTTCAAGAAGGCGGGGGAGACCAAGGAGTTCACTGTCACCTTCGAACTCAAGACGGCTCCCGCCGGCGTGTCGACCACCGGTTCGCTGACCTGGACGGGTGGCGGCACGGCCGTACGCAGCCCGATCGTGGTGACCCCGCAGAGCGCGGTCGCACCGACCGAGGTCCGGGGAACCGGAGCGGCCGGCTCGGTGTCCTTCGAGGTGACCCCGGCGCTCAAGAAGTTCCCGATCAAGACGTACGGGATGGTCTCGGGGCCGCAGATTCCTGATGCGGTGGGAGTCGAGGACATCTGGGGTAGGCCGTTCCAGGCCACGGTGTCCCCGGACACCAAGGCAGTGGAGTTCACCGCTCTTGCGGATGACCCGCAGGCAGGGCTTCTCCTCCTCGTCATCCGGGACACGAACGGCCTCCAGGAACTGGTGCACATCTCGAGCACCATGATGGCTGAACAGCGGTTCGCCATGCCGGCCCCGGCGCCCGGTGTGTACACCTTCCTGATCCTCACCTTCGAGGTTCTGCCGGGCACCACTAAGACACCGTTCACCGCCCAGGTGAACATGGTCACCGGCAATGGTGGCGTCGGCAACCTGGCCGTGTCCCCGAAGAACCCCAAGGTCACTCCGGGGACTCCGTTGACGGTCACGGCCAACTGGTCGGGGGTTCCCGCCGGACGGCACACGGGCTACATCGAGTACCCGAACGGGGCCGGTACGGTCGTCAGCATCAACTGACCTGGCATCGGATGCAGCACGACACGCACGTCGACTGACGTGACAGCGGGGCCGGACACGTCGTCCGGCCCCGCTGTTTTGGGGCCGGGAAACCTCGCCTGGCCCTGCCGACCGTTACTCACACCGGTCCTCGGAGCCACGCCCGTACGGCTCACAGCAGTCCGGTCGATGCTCGTACACCCGGCGGTCTGCACCACGAGCCCATGCCCAGTCGTTGGTCCGCTCGTACAGGCAGGCGCGCCACACCACCGTCTCCCCGGTGGCCGACACCACCTGGCCGTCCCCCGGGCCGCGTCGCAGCACCACCTCCATGCCCTGACGGTACGTCGTCGTCCGAAGCCGAGCAGGTGACAGTCGTTACTGTCGGTAGAAGCGGCGATGCAGGTCGTGTACCTGCTCGGCGAGTTCGGGCACCGGTCCCTCCACCACGACACCCGGTGCGACCTCCTGGACGGGCAACGGACGGACCGGGGCCGTGGGTGCCCCCAGGTCGGTCAACCAGGCAACCAACTGCGCCGAGGAACTCACGTACACGATCCGGCCGAGGCCGACCCAGCCGTGCGCCGCAGCGCACATCGGGCAGTGCTCACCCGAGGTGTAGACCGTTGCCTGGGCTCGCGCTTCCGGGGACATGTTGGCTGCCGACCAGCGGGCCAGCTCGAATTCCGGGTGCCGGGTCCGGTCACCGCCCGCCACCCGGTTACGGTCCTCGGCCAGTACGGTCCCATCGGCCGCGACCAGCACCGACCCGAAGGGTTCGTCGCCCTGCTCCAGGGCCTCGGTGGCCAGTTCCACGCACCGGCGGAGGTGCCGTAGCTCCGTCTCACCCACCATGAGCAAGCTCCCGAAAGTCATTGTGATCATTGTCTGCGCGGCAGGACCTCCCGGGCCGGGTCAGGTCCGTTACCAGCCGCGGGCTCGCCACTCGGGGAGCGCTGGCCGCTCGTTTCCGAGCCGGCCGTCCTTACCGTGGCCGGGATAGAACCAGGTGTCGTCCGGCAGCCGTCCGAAGATCTTGTGCTCGACACCGTCGATCAGCGGCGCGAACCGGTCCGGGTCCCGGTCGGTGTTGCCGACTCCGCCCGGAAAGAGAACGTCTCCGGTGAAGAGGTGTGGCGTACCCTCCGGGTCGCGGTAGAGCAGGACGACCGAGCCGGGCGTGTGTCCCACGATGTGGATGACCTCCAGCTCGCAGTCGCCGACCCTGACCACGTCCCCATCGGTCAGCGTCTCGGACGGGATCGGCAGGCCGTCGGCGTCGTCGGTGTGCACCAGCGAACGGGCGCCGGTCGCCGCCACGACGTCGGACAGTGCGACCCAGTGGTCCATGTGCTGGTGCGTGGTGACCACCGTGGTCAGTCCCGCGTCGCCGATCAGCTCCAACAGCCGGGGTGCCTCGTTCGCCGCGTCGATCAGCAACTGGTCCCCGGTCGACCGGCAGCGCAGCAGGTAGGCGTTGTTGTCCATCGGCCCGACCGACACCTTGCTGATGGTGAGGTTGGGCAGTTCCCGTACGGCCGGGCCGCCGCCCGGTGGGATCTCTCCGGTGTATGACATGGGATACCTCTACAGCCACTTCGGCGGAGTCGGCAACTGGCCGGTAGGGGTGGCACTGAGCCGGTCACCAGCGGAACGGCCGATCAGCCAGCAGGCCAGCTCGTGTGCCGGACCGGAGACGGTCGTGGTCCCGGACGGCTGCCCGATGACCAGCTCGTGGGCTGCCTCATCGGGGTGGAGCACCATGGCGGGCACGTCGGTGCGGCCGGCGAGATCGGCCACCACCTCGTGCAGCAGGCGGTGGCCGCACGCCGCCGGCCAGTCGGCCGAGGTGTATCCGGCGTTCAGGTCGACGTGGTGTACCTCGATTTCACGGAGCCGGCCCCAGACCAGGGTGGCCGCGACCCGTGGGCCAGACCGGGCGGTGACCACCGCCGCCCAGGCCTCCATCGGCATGGCGGCGGCCACGTCGGCGAAGCGCGCCGCGGACTCGCGTAGATCATCCAGCTGGATCTCCAGCGTACGTCCGGAGCCGGTCTCGATGTCGGCGTCCCGGTCGGCCGCGCTGGCGTACGCGGGAATGTCCTCCCCGGTCCGGGCGGCGATCAGCAGGTTGACCATGGCATCGGCGTTGCGGGCCACATGGGCGAGTACGTGTCCCCGCGTCCACCCGGGTAGCAACGACGGGCCGGCGAGTCCGGCCTCGTCGAGCGTCGCCGCGGTACGCAGCAGTCGTTCGGTGGCGAGGTCCACCTCGCCCATGAGAAGGAGTGGGTCTGCCGTCACGTTCTGACCCTAACGGGCCGTCGGCGTCCGGTCTCGCCGGAAATGGCTTTCGGTGGATCGGACAACCCCCTACCGTCGAGGCAGACGCGTCACCCGGGGTGCTGGAAGGAGGTGGGGATCATGCCGGTCTTCGGGCGCGTGTTCGCCATCTCCACTTCAGTCATTCACAGGGGTTGACATGATGATCGATCTCGCGTCCCTCGGTTGGGACGCTTCCCTCGCCGCGGCTGCCCGCCGTCGGTTGGCCGCCGGCTACCGCCCGGGTCGGGTGGTCCGCGCCGACCGTGGCGTCTGCACCGTACTCTGCGCCGACGGTACGGTACGGGCCAGTCTCGGCGGCACGGTTCTGGTCGCGGCTTCCGTCGACCGGGTCAACCTGCCCTGCGCCGGCGACTGGGTGCTGATCCGTACCTGGCCCGACGACCGGTACACGGTCGAGGGCGTGCTGCCCCGGCGGACCGCTCTGGTCCGGCGTACGGCGGACAAGGACTCCACCGGTCAGGTGCTGGCGGCCAACCTGGACGCCGCCGCTGTCGTCGAGCCGATGCACCCGGCGCCGGACCTGGCCCGGGTGGAGCGGTTGGTCGCGCTGGCCTGGGAGTCCGGCGCACGGCCGCTGGTCGTGTTGACCAAGGCCGATCTGGTCGCGGATCCGGCGACGGTCGCCGCGCAGGTCGCCGAGGTCGCTCCCGGGGTCGAGGTGCTGGCGGTCAGCGCCGAACGGGGGACCGGGCTCGACGGGCTGCGTCCGTGGGTTGCCGCCGGTCGTACCCTGGCGCTCTTCGGACCGTCCGGCGCCGGCAAGTCGACGCTGGTCAACGCGCTGGCCGGGGCCACGGTGATGACCACGCAGGGGATCCGCCGGGTGGACGGCAAGGGCCGCCACACCACCACCTACCGGGCGCTGGTTCCGATCCCGGGAGGGGGAGCGGTGCTGGACACCCCGGGGGTACGGGCGGTCGGTCTGCTCGACACCGCCGAAGGTGTTGGGCAGACCTTTGCCGACATCGTGGAACTCGCAGCCGACTGCCGGTTCGCCGACTGCCAGCATGACGGGGAGCCGGACTGTGCGATACAGGCTGCCCTGGAGTGCGGCGACCTCACCTACCGGCGCTGGGAGAGTTGGCGGAAACTACAGCGTGAGGTGGCCTTCGAGACCCGCCGTCGGGATGTCCGGCTGGCGGCCGTACGGCGTACCGACTGGCGGCGGATGCGTCGCCAGCGGCGTGGG
Organism: Micromonospora sonneratiae; assembly: GCF_042679305.1. Classification (NCBI taxonomy): domain Bacteria; kingdom Bacillati; phylum Actinomycetota; class Actinomycetes; order Micromonosporales; family Micromonosporaceae; genus Micromonospora; species Micromonospora sonneratiae. The sequence continues at coordinate 115,337 of NZ_JBHTMP010000018.1, forward strand.
ATCCGGCCGTAGGGCGAGCATGGGGAAGCCGGCGATGGGCGGGCGTGGGATCCGGCCGTAGGCTGAAAGGGCCTCTCCTTCAGCCGGTAAGGCTCCTGCGGAGGGTAAGGAGAGTGCGGTTCGTTCGGCCGGTGTGCGCGCGGGAAAAACTGTCGTACCCCCGGGCTAGAGTTGCCACGGCGTGACCTCCGCGCCGACATAACCGGACAAACCCCTGCTTTCTTTCCTCTGGGAGTATACGGACAGTGGCCGACAGACTGATCATCCGTGGCGCACGCGAACACAATCTGCGTGACGTAAACCTTGACCTGCCCCGGGACGCGATGATCGTCTTCACTGGCCTGTCCGGGTCGGGCAAGTCCAGCCTGGCGTTCGACACGATCTTCGCCGAGGGGCAGCGACGGTACGTCGAGTCGCTGTCCTCGTACGCTCGGCAGTTCCTCGGCCAGATGGACAAGCCGGACGTCGACTTCATCGAGGGTCTGAGTCCCGCCGTCTCCATCGACCAGAAGTCGACCTCCCGCAACCCGCGTTCCACCGTGGGCACGATCACCGAGGTCTACGACTACCTGCGGTTGCTCTTCGCCCGGGTGGGTGAACCGCACTGCCCGGTCTGCGGTGAGCGGATCTCCCGGCAGACGCCGCAGCAGATCGTCGACCGGGTGCTGGCCATGTCGGAGGGCACCCGGTTCATGGTGCTGGCTCCGGTGGTACGCGGCCGCAAGGGCGAGTACGTCGACCTCTTCGCGGAGTTGCAGGCCAAGGGGTACGCCCGAGCCCGGGTCGACGGCGTGGTGCACCCGCTCACCGAGCCACCGAAGTTGAAGAAGCAGGAGAAGCACACCATCGAGGTGGTGGTCGACCGGCTGGCCGTCAAGGCCAGTGCCAAGCAGCGGCTGACCGACTCGGTCGAGTCGGCGCTGGCCCTGTCCGGCGGGCTGGTCCTGCTCGACTTCGTCGACCTGGCGGAGGACGACCCCGACCGGGAGCGGCGCTACTCCGAGCACCTGGCCTGCCCCAACGACCACCCGTTGGCGATCGAGGACCTCGAACCCCGGGTCTTCTCGTTCAACGCCCCCTACGGCGCCTGCCCGGAGTGCACCGGCCTGGGGCTCAAGAAGGAGGTCGACCCGGAACTGATCGTGCCGGACCAGGAGCGCACCCTGCGTGAAGGTGCGATCCAGCCGTGGGCCGGTGGACAGACCCTCGAGTACTTCCTGCACCTGCTGGAGGCGCTGGGCGAGTCGGAGCACTTCGACCTGGACACCCCGTGGCGCAAGCTGCCGGCCCGGGCGCAGAAGACGATCCTGCACGGTGCCGGTGACCAGGTGCACGTCCGTTACCGCAACAAGTACGGCCGCGAGCGCTCCTACTACACCGGCTTCGAGGGCGTGGTGCAGTGGATCGAGCGCCGGCACAGCGACACCGAGTCGGAGTGGTCCCGGGAGAAGTACGAGGGCTACATGCGGGACGTGCCGTGCGCGTCCTGTGGCGGGACCCGGCTCAAGCCGGAGGTACTGGCGGTCACCATCGCCGGCCGGAGCATCGCCGAGGTCTGCGGCCTGTCGGTGGGGGAGTGCGCGGAGCTGCTGGCCGGGTTGACCCTCACCGACCGGCAGAAGATGATCGCCGAGCGGGTGCTGAAGGAGATCAACGCACGGCTGCGCTTCCTGGTCGACGTCGGGTTGGACTACCTCTCCCTCGACCGTCCCGCCGGCACCCTCTCCGGTGGCGAGGCGCAGCGGATCCGGCTGGCCACCCAGATCGGTTCCGGTCTGGTCGGTGTGCTCTACGTACTCGACGAGCCGTCGATCGGGCTGCACCAGCGGGACAACCACCGGCTGATCGAGACCCTGCTGCGGCTCAAGAGCCTGGGCAACACGCTGATCGTGGTCGAGCACGACGAGGACACCATCCGGGTCGCCGACTGGATCGTCGACATCGGCCCGGGAGCCGGCGAGCACGGCGGTCGGATCGTGCACAGCGGCCCGGTCCCCGAACTGCTGGCCAACACCGAGTCGGTGACCGGGGCGTACCTGTCCGGCCGCAGGTCGATCCCGACGCCGAAGCAGCGCCGGCCACAGACGCCGGGGCGGGAGTTGGTTGTGCACGGCGCGCGGGAGCACAACCTGCGCAACCTGACCGTTTCCTTCCCGCTGGGGCAGCTCATCGCCGTCACCGGGGTCAGCGGCTCGGGCAAGTCGACCCTGGTCAACGACATCCTCTACACCGTGCTGGCCAACCAGCTCAACAGGGCCCGGCTGGTGCCCGGTCGGCACACCCGGGTCACCGGTCTCGACCTGGTGGACAAGGTCGTCGGCGTCGACCAGTCGCCGATCGGCCGTACCCCACGCTCCAACCCGGCGACGTACACCGGGGTATGGGACCACGTACGGAAGCTGTTCGCCGAGACGACCGAGGCGAAGGTGCGGGGCTACGGCCCCGGCCGGTTCTCGTTCAACGTCAAGGGTGGGCGCTGCGAGGCATGTAGCGGTGACGGCACGATCAAGATCGAGATGAACTTCCTGCCCGACGTCTACGTGCCCTGCGAGGTCTGCAAGGGGGCCCGGTACAACCGGGAGACCCTGGAGGTCCACTACAAGGGCAAGACCGTCTCCGACGTGTTGGAGATGCCGATCGAGGAGGCGGCCGAGTTCTTCTCCGCCATCCCGGCGATCCACCGCCACCTCAAGACCCTGGTCGACGTCGGGCTGGGTTACGTCCGGCTCGGACAGCCGGCCCCCACCCTCTCCGGTGGTGAGGCCCAGCGGGTCAAGCTCGCCTCCGAGTTGCAGAAGCGGTCGACCGGTCGGACGGTCTACGTGCTCGATGAGCCGACCACCGGCCTGCACTTCGAGGACATCCGGAAACTGATCGGGGTGCTGGAAGGCCTGGTGGACAAGGGCAACACCATCATCGTCATCGAGCACAACCTGGACGTGATCAAGACTGCCGACTGGCTGATCGACATGGGCCCGGAGGGTGGGCACCGGGGCGGCACCGTGGTGGCCGTCGGCACCCCGGAGGAGTTGGCCGAGGTGCCGGAGAGCCACACCGGTCAGTTCCTGCGGCAGGTGCTCGGTCTCGATGGCGAGGCGAGCGGGGCAGCGGCGGCGACGACCCGGGCGGCGAAGGCCAACAACGGTGCTGGCGGAAAGGCCAACGGCACCGGTGCGAAGTCACGGGCCCCACGGCGTTCCGCAGCCAAACCAAGCTGATCCGCCCGATCCGACCGGCCTGTTCCAGGACAGGTCGGTCGGGATCGCCGCGAAACACCACATGGCGATTGGCCGGGCGACTAGCGTCCAGACGTCCACGATCCACCGGGATCGCGACAGTTTGCGCGTATCGATGAACCGTTCCCCGGGGTGCCTCGTGTGTAGTGTCGTGGCCGTCCACGGCCCGGGTCGGGGACGACCGGAGACGTGGCAACCGAGAGAAAGGCAAGGCATGAGTGAGGATCAGGCGGTGACCGGTCCGGGCATCCGCACACGTCGCGCGTTGCTGGCGGGCGCGGGCGCGGTCGGCGTATCTGCCGTGCTGGCCGGGTGCGGTGGTGACGACTCCACCAACGACGCGGACGGCGGAGGGCGGGACACGACCGCTACCGAGCCCACCACCGGTGTGGACCCCGGTGGCTCCGGTGGCTTGGCCAGCACGGCCGACATCCCGATCGGTGGCGGGAAGATCTTCGCTGACCAGGGCGTGGTGGTGACCCAGCCGGTCGCCGGGGACTTCAAGGCCTTCAGCGCCCTCTGCACCCACAAGCAGTGCCCCGTGTCCAGGATCGATGGCGGCACGATCGACTGCACCTGCCACGGCAGCAAGTTCTCCGTGGCGGACGGCTCGGTGAAGCAGGGGCCGGCCACCGAACCGCTGGCCGGCAAGACCATCAAGGTCGAGGGCGACCGGATCTTCCTCGGCTGACCGTGGCGGCCTGGTGCGGCACCGGCCTGCCGCACCAGGCTTCCACTTCCGGATCTTGACAGGGGTACGGATTAGGCTGGCCGGGTGGCTGATCCCTCGACCTACCGTCCCGCGCCGGGCACGATCCCGGAATCGCCCGGGGTATACCGCTTCCGTGACGGCACCGGCCGAGTGATCTATGTCGGCAAGGCGAAGAACCTGCGGAGCCGGCTCAACTCGTACTTCGGCGACGTCTGGAACCTGCACCAGCGTACGCAGCAGATGGTCACCACGGCCGAGTCGGTGGACTGGGTCACCGTCGGCACCGAGGTCGAGGCGCTCCAACTCGAATACTCCTGGATCAAGCAGCACGACCCGCGGTTCAACGTCCGGTACCGGGACGACAAGTCGTACCCGTACCTGGCCGTCACGCTCGACGAGGAGTTTCCCCGGCTCCAGGTGATGCGTGGAGCCAAGCGCAGGGGCGTGCGTTACTTCGGCCCGTACTCGCATGCGTGGGCCATCCGCGAGACGCTGGACCTGCTGCTCCGGGTCTTCCCGGCCCGGACCTGCTCGTCCGGGGTGTTCAAGCGGGCCGGGCAGGTCGGTCGGCCGTGTCTGCTCGGCTACATCGGCAAGTGCTCCGCGCCCTGTGTGGGCAGCGTCTCCGCCGAGCAGCACCGGGAGATCGTCGACAACTTCTGCGACTTCATGGCCGGCCGTACCGACACCATGGTCCGCCGCCTCGAACGCGAGATGACCGAGGCCAGCGAGCAGTTGGAGTTCGAGCGGGCGGCCCGGCTGCGCGACGACATCGCAGCCCTGCGTCGGGCGATGGAGAAGCAGACGGTGGTGCTCGGCGACGGGACCGACGCCGACGTCGTCGCCTTCGCCGATGACCCGCTCGAGGCCGCCGTCCAGGTCTTCCACGTCCGTGACGGTCGGGTACGTGGCCAGCGCGGCTGGGTCGTGGAGAAGGTGGAGGACCTGAGCACCGGCGATCTGGTGCACCACTTCTGCACCCAGGTCTACGGCGGTGAGCAGGGCGAGACCGACGTGCCCCGGGAACTGCTGGTGCCGGAACTGCCCACCGACGTCGACGCCCTCGCCGCCTGGTTGTCGGAGAAGCGGGGCAGCCGGGTGACGCTGCGGGTGCCCCAGCGGGGCGACAAGCGGGCCCTGTTGGAGACGGTCGCCCGCAACGCCGCCGAGGCGCTCAACCGGCACAAGCTACGCCGGTCCGGTGACCTGACCACCCGGGGCAAGGCCCTCGACGAGATCGCCGAGGCGCTCGGGATGTCCACCTCACCGCTGCGGATCGAGTGTTACGACGTGTCGCAGATCCAGGGCACCGATGTGGTGGCCAGCATGGTCGTGTTCGAGGACGGGCTGCCCCGCAAGGGCGAGTATCGCCGGTTCGTCGTACGGGGAGCCACCGACGACCTGTCGGCGATGTCCGAAGTGCTACGTCGCCGCTTCTCCCGTTACCTGAACGCGGCGGCCAGCGCGAAGAGCGAACTGGAAAGTCCGACCGTCGCCACCGACTTCTTCACCTCGGAGGCCGGTGAACTGGGGGAGGAGCCCGCCGCTGAAACGGACCGGCCCGGTATCGATCCCACCACCGGTCGGCCACGCAGGTTCGCGTATCCCCCACAGTTGGTCGTGGTCGACGGCGGCCAGCCGCAGGTCGCCGCAGCGGCGCAGGTGCTGGCCGAGTTGGGTATCACCGACATCGCGCTCTGCGGGTTGGCCAAGCGGCTGGAGGAGGTGTGGCTGCCCGACGACGAGTTCCCGGTGATCCTGCCCCGGGCGTCCGAAGGGCTCTACCTGCTGCAACGGGTCCGGGACGAGGCGCACCGGTTCGCCATCACGTTCCACCGGCAGCGGCGTTCCAAGCGGATGACCGCCTCCGGTCTGGACAGCGTCGCCGGCCTGGGCGAGGTACGCCGCAAGGCGCTGCTGCGCCATTTCGGGTCGCTCAAACGCATCGCTGCGGCGACGGTCGACGAGATCGTCGAAGTGCCCGGCATCGGTCGTCGTACGGCCGAAGCGATCCTCGCCGCCCTGGGAAAGGGAGACGCGTCCGATCAGGACGGGTGAAGTACGGTCCTCGACCCGGTGACGGGCTGAGGCGGGTGGTCGACCGGGGAGCCGGCACCGACCGTACCGGCTGGTGAAGAGTGCCGGTTCGGGTCATGAGCAGTGGCGTGTCGGATCGTGGTGGACGACGCCCGGACGACTTGATCGATCGACGCCCAGTGGCGGCGGAGCGTCATTACCAGAGCGGGCGTCAACGCCGGGTGACCGACGACGAATCGGCGGTGACGGGCCGTTGACGCTGCCGTCTGCATGGTGCTCTGAGTCGGTGTTCTGACCGGCGCATCTACCAACTTAGAGGCATTAGCTGTGGGGGAGATGTGATGAGTCGCCTACTGATTGTCGGCAGGATCGCTCCGGAGGCCGAACCACAGATTGCACAGATATTCGCCGAGTCCGACGCGACGGAGTTGCCGGCGATCACCGGGGCCCGACACCGCTCGCTCTATCGTCTCGGGGACCTGTTCGTGCATCTGATCGAGATGGATGGCGCCGGACCGGAGAAGGCCGCCCAGCATCCGTTGTTCCTCGAGGTCAACAAGCGGTTGTCCGAACACACCTCGCCGTACCTTTCCACCTGGCGGTCGCCGCGTGACGCCATGGCCAGGTGCTTCTACCAGTGGGATGCCGTGGTCCCAGCGCCGGGAAGTCGAGCGTGACGGGCAGTGGCCGGCGGGGGCTGGTTGTCGGCGCGCAGCGCGCCCGGTGTTCGTGGAGTCGTCCGGGTCGGCCTCGTCCGACGGCCGGACATTTTCTGTCCTGAGAGATTCGTGGGCCCGGAACCAAGGGGGTCTGATGGCCGCCAATCCGTTTGACGTGATCATCATCGGGGCGGGCACGGGAGGTATGTGTCTGGCCCACGGGCTCCGTCGCGCCGGAGTACGGGTCGCCGTCTACGAGCGATACCGGACCCGCCGTGACGGCCTGCACGGATATCGCCTCGGTATCGGGCCGACCGGCATCCGGGCGCTGCGGGAGTGCCTGCCGCCCGAACTGTTCGCGACGTTCATGGCCACCTGCGCCCGATCACCGCGATACTTCAACATCCTCACCGAGAAGCTGCGGCAGACAGCCTCGTTCGAACTGCAACCGGACACCGACCCGATGAACAGCGACCTGGCCGTCTCCCGTATGACGCTCCGCCAGGTGCTGCTGACCGGGATGGAAGACGTCGTGCACTTCGACAAGACCTGTACCCGTTACGAACAACACGACGACGATACGGTTACCGCCTATTTTGCCGATGGCACCTCGGCCACCGGGAACCTGTTGGTCGCGGCCGACGGCACGCATTCCGTGATCCGCCGGCAGTACCTCCCGCACGCCCGGATCAAGGATGCCGGAAGCATCAACATCGCCACCAAGATCCCGCTCACCGACCAGACCAGGGCACTGCTTACCGACCAACTGATGGACGGGATATCCCTGATCTTCGGGGCCGGCGGGCTGATGGGTGTGCTGCACGTGATGAGGTTCGACTGGGATCAGGACGGACGGCCCCGACCCGGCATCGGAAGCACCGAGGCAGAGCTGATCGAACAATGGCCGGGACTGCTGTACGACAACACCCGGGACTACATCAACCTCATCATCTGGAGTGCCCAGCACCGATTTCCGGCAGACATCATGACCAAACGCGGTCAGGAACTCGTCCGGGTCGCCCTCGACCTCACCCGTAACTGGCATCCCAACCTGCGTGAACTGTTGGCCCGCAGCGATCCCGGCAGTTGTATTCCGGTCAAGGTCGCCACCTCGGAACCAATCGATCCGTGGAAGTCGAGCAACGTCACGTTGATCGGCGACGCCATCCACACCATGACGCCGGGTCGGGGCGTCGGTGCCAACACCGCGCTTCGCGACGCTGCGCTGCTGTGTCGGCAGCTCACCGCTGCGGAGCGGGGTGGCAAGACCCTGCTGAACGCGGTGGGCGACTATGAGGCGGAAATGCTTCCGTACGGATTTGCCCGGGTCGCCGACTCGCTGGCCAACAACGGCACGAGCGGTGACGATCCCCTCTACAAGCCGATCATCGGTCGCTTCGCGCTGATGGCGGCCCGTGGGTACTTCGGTGTTACCAGCAGGATTCCGTCACTGCGTAGGAAGTTCCTGACCGAGATCTACGCGCGTCGGGGTGCGGAAAGCTGAGATCTGGACCGGACGTGTAGGGCCTTTCGTGTCCGATTCGCCAACTGTGCGGTCATGTCCGGTTGTGGCATTGTCGGCAGAGGCCACGGCATTGCACCCGACTGGGGCCGATGCGTGGTTGGCGGACCGTTCCGGAGGCCGGATTCGCGGAATGCGGGCCGGCCCTCGGCGGTTATACCCAGCGTACGGCTGAGTAACACCGCCCGGAAAAGGGCGTGGATACGGTGGCCCGGAATTTGGTGGCCCCGCCAGCCGTTACACATTGCGTCCGTCCGAGTGTCCCCCCGCTCGGACGGCCCTCTTTCTTCTTGAGGCGCCTCGGTCGAGGCGTTCATCCCCCTGAATGGAAGGCAACCATCGTGAACAAGATGTTCAGCCGATGGCTCCCGGCCATCGAAGACACTTCCGCTTTCCGTAAGAGCGCGCTCGGCGTTGCCGGTCTCGCGCTTGCTGGTGGCCTGATCACCGGTTCCGCAGTAGTGGCGCAGACCGTCACGGACGAGTCGGCGTCCCCGTCCCCGGCTGTCGTGCAGGCCGAGAAGCCCGCTGAGGACAAGTTGATCCCGCTTGGTGTGCAGGGTGAGCAGTCGCGGATCCCGTTGAACGGTGAGCAGACCGACAATGCCAAGGCGATCATGAAGGCGACGAAGAAGGCTGGTATGGACGAGCGGGCTGCGGTGGTGGCTGTTGCCACGAGTCTGCAGGAGTCGAAGTTGGAGAACCTGGGTCATCTGGGTGCTCGGAATGATCATGACTCGCAGGGTCTGTTCCAGCAGCGTCCGTCTTCGGGTTGGGGCACGGTGGAGCAGATCACTGATCCGGAGTACTCGACGACGG